>LNFJ01000092.1 GCA_001464625.1 Bacteroidia bacterium Ga0077558
GATGTAGAAAAATATTTTTCCAAACAATCAGGAAAAGATCTGTCGAAAATTTTTGACCAGTATTTGAGAACGACTAAAATTCCGGTGCTGGAGTACAAGATAAAAGGTGATAACATTTCCTATCGTTGGGCAAATTGTGTAAGTGGATTTGCAATGCCGGTAAAATTGGAAGGAGTTGATGTATGGCTTAAGCCTACTGCCCAATGGAAATCTACCGCAATGACAGCCGTCTTGTTGAATAAACCAATTGCAGCAGATAAAAATTTATATGTTTCTACTAAAAAAGTTGAATAGCAGGATTTGACTATTCACTTTTCACCATTCACTATCTTTACCGCATGAGCAGTATTCGCCGGCAAAGCATTATTTCTTCGGTTGTAATTTACATTGGGTTTGCTGTCGGCTTATTGAATACCTACCTTTTTGCCAAAGAGGGAATATTTTTGGATTCTCAATTTGGATTGTACAATGCTTTTATTGCCATTGCAACTATTATGATGGCCTTTGCCAATCTTGCTATGCCTTCTTTTATTTATAAGTTTTATCCTTATTATAAAGAATATGCCGGGGGCAAAAAAAATGACCTGCTAACATTAGCCATTGCTATCAGTATTATCGGTTTTATACTGGTAACTATTGCCGGTTTTACATTTAAAGAATTAATTGTAAGAAAATACGGCACCAATGCACCTGAAATTGTAACTTTTTATAATTGGATTTTTCCACTTGGGCTAGGCCTTACTATTTATACCATATTGGAAGCGTACGCCTGGCAGCTACAAAAATCTGTCTTCACTAATTACTTAAAGGAAGTTCAGTGGCGATTATTTACAACAGTTCTTATCATTCTTTTTGCAACTGGCGTCATCAACAGTTTTGATCTATTTATTAAGTTATTTGCATTCAGCTATCCTTTTATTGCTCTTACGCTTTTATTGTACTTGCTTTTTACCCGCAAAATAAATTTCACATTTAAATTAAGTAAGGCCACCCGAAGGTTTTCGAAAAGCATTGTCCGTCTCTGTGCTTTTGTTTATGGAGGCTCATTAATATTTACTATTTCGCAGGTATTTGATTCTTTGCTTATCAGTTCTGTGCTGGATGATGCATTATCTAAACTGGCTGTTTATTCGGTGGGCCAGAGTATTGTAGCTATGATACAGGTGCCCCAGCGGGGAATTATTGCTGCATCCATCAGCCATTTATCACAAGCATGGAAGGATAAAAATATGGCATTGATACAGAGAGTATATCAGCGTTCGTCTATTAACCAATTGATATTTGCCTGTGGATTATTTTCATTAATCATTTTAAGCTTTACAGACGCAGTTTACACATTTCAATTAAAAGGAACATATCTGAATGCCTACTATGTGGTTATTTTATTAGGGATCACCAAAATTATCGACATGGGCACAGGAGTAAATGCACAAATAATTGGCACTTCTACTTACTGGAGATTTGAAATGCTGAGTGGTGTAGCTTTATTATTGGTAATGCTACCTTCTAATTATTTTCTGACAAAGGAGTTTGATATTACCGGCACTGCATTGGCCAATCTTATTTCCATTGCTGTTTATAATGCCATCCGGATTATTTTTCTGTGGAAAAAATTTAAGCTATTCCCTTTCACCATGCAATCCTTATACACTGTTTTATTGGCAGCGGCCTGCTATGGCATTTGCCATTTTACTTTTATGAATATACATGGCTTTGCAGGTATGTTTTTACGAAGTATTGCTTTTATCATTCTTTACGCTACCGGTGCTATTGGATTGAAGTTGTCCCCGGATATTTTACCAGTAATGCAGACGATCAAGAAAAAATTAGGGTTAAGGAGATAAAAGAGTTTGAAATTCTAGTCTTTCTGGAATTTATTACCCGTTTCAAATCTTTCAATCAGCGATGTAGTCATGTCAATCATTTTCTTAAATTTAGTATTCTGGTTATATGTATAATTGACATTCTGCTTACCATTATTGAAATCTTTGAAATCAATGTCATATGTATCGGCATATTTGCATTTACCTTTTTCTGAAAATGGCAATTGAAATTTATGACTGCAAGAGTGACTAACCATTGAAGAATATTGTAGTGTATCTATCTTGTTTTTTCGCATTCTAACTTCATAATAAGCTGGCTGTTTTATTTCTTCGTTATCAATGTCTGTTTTGTTTGAAAGATAATATGACAATGAGTTGAAAGGGGCGATTGGAATTTTATTAAAATGAGAACAATAGTCAAATTTTTTCAAATAATAATTTCCCTTCTGCTGCCAAATTAAAAAACTTGACTCTTCATATCCACAACTATCAATTGGAATATAACCATTACAGGGATAGGAGTAAACCAAAAATGTATCAATACGATTTTCTATAACATATTTATCAACTTGCTTACTTACCACTTGGGTTAGACCCAAAAATGTCATGGAAAGAAAAAGTATCACAAAGAAAAGCCGCATATTTTAGTTTTTCATTGAGATTAACTAATAAGTTTTTTCCACAAACTTTAATCAACAAACACAGCATCTTTGACAATGCTGAGTAGAGTTACCGAACGATGAAGAGTGCTTCGCAACAGACGATGCTGGCAGCACTATCGCTGGCCCAATAAATATTATTCAGTAGATTAATTTGAAGCAGTTATCGCTTCCTTTTCTTCCATTCTTCCAGCGCCGATATAGCGTTTGAGATAGTAGGGCTCGTACAGATCATTTACCATTACTCCTCTTGAAACTGAAGCATGGATAAATTTATTGTTGCCGAGATATACACCAACATGCGATACACCTCGTCCGTTGGTATTAAAGAAAACTAAATCGCCTTCTTGTAGTTCTGTTGTAGAAATTTTGCGGCTGGTTCTGTACTGCTCTCTTGAAACTCTTGGTATAGCCAGGCCATAAGCTGCTGCATATACAGCCACAGTAAAACCAGAACAATCAACACCAGTTTTGGTGTTACCACCGGTACGATATCTTACACCATACCATTCATCTACACTTTCTAATAAAGTTTTAGTTGGTAAGGCTTCTACTTCTGTATTTAAAAGGACTGCATATTTTAGCTGTACGGAAGAAGCATCTTCTACTGCTGCATGACGACTGGCCAATATGCGGGAAATTTCGTCGGACTCTTGTTTGAGTGCCGGTGTCTCTACAATATCCAAACCTCTGGTACTTACTGTTTGCTTTATTTCAGGTTTAATGGCTGTTCTATCTGTTGATGCTTTTGGGGTAACAGCTATTTCTTCAATAAATTTTGTAGGCTGGGTTGTAGGTACCGCAGAAGATGTCACCTGTTTATTACTGGTAAAATTGAGCGGTTTAAATGTAGAGCAGCTGCTCAGGAAAACCAAAAATGCGATTGCTATTAATACTTGTCTAACCATTACGTCTTTCGTTTAGATGATTTCATGGGGTTTTTCAAAGTGAAATTGCTTCCTTTGGGATGGCTGCAAAAATATAGGTAAATGCCTGAAAAATACCACATGAATGCAACGAATTTGCTGTAGAGTAATGGCGACAGCCTTAAACTACTGTAACCAAGTGATTTAGAGTTCTTAACAAGGTGTGAATATTCAGTCAAAGCTGCCAATTGCCGGGTGCAATTATTTGATTATTATTGATATTTACAAACGAACTATGCAAACACTCTTATCCTTAATTGCCTTGTTCTATTTAACAACTGGCTGTCAAAGCTCTGGCAGCACCGGAACAAGTAATGCAGAAAATGACTCCCTGGCAAAATATGTGCTCAGTAAATACGATGTGCAGCCCCGACCGGACAGTCTGCCCGCCGTAAAGCCGCCCAAACCTTACGCCAACATTGAATACGAAAAAAAAGAAACTATTTCCGCTGCGGGAGGTACAAAGTCAGTGCTTTTTAATTCCATTGGCTCAAAACTATACGCCATGAATCTGGAGGGAATGAGTGTATATGAGTTTGACCAGCCTAGCCGAAAACTAACCCGAAAGTCGCCCCATTAACTCTTTCCAGGAAAAACCAGTGGAAGCCTGCTTTAGTCATGATGATAAAATACTCTGGATCTCGCTGCACAACGCCGATGGTATTGTTCCAATATGGGTGAATGATTTTTCGAAGAATAATGCGGTGACGACGAAAGAGCAAAAAACAAAACCTGTTACAGTTGTATATCCGGGACAAGCAAAAAAAGATTCTTTCCGTGTGCCGCTGATTGAGACCGGAAAAACACCCAAAGTAATTTCCAGAACAGCGGATAGTAAACATTTATTGGTGAGTAACTGGCATTCCAGAAACACCAGTGTGCTGGAAATGGATGAGAATACGATGCCCTATGGAAAAGTGATCAGCACTATTCCTACCTCTGCCATTCCGAGAGGAATTGCGGTGGATGATAAAAACAAAAAATCATATATCGCCATTATGGGCGGTGCCAGTTTGAATGTGGTGGATAACAATACCTGGACCAGCGAAAGCATTATGAATGTGTGGAGCAGCCCCCGCCATGTGGTGATGGATACCAGTGGACATTTATTTGTGTCGTACAATAGCCTTGGAACTATTGCCTGTATTGATGCAGCGAGTGGCAAACAGTTATTTACTGCCAAAACTCATGCACAGCCCCGCACCATCATATTATCAAAAAATCACAAATTTATTTTTGTAACCTGCTATAGCAGCGACTATGTAGATGTGTACAAAATCAATTCCGACAACTTTGAGAAAGTGGCATCTTTGCCATGCGGCGGCCACCCGGTTGGAGTTGATATTTATGAGAACGATGATAAACTGGAAGCCTGGGTTTGTAGTTATAGCAGCGGGTCGATTAGTATTTATTCATTTAAAAAGAAATAGTCAGTAAGACTTAATGTCCGGAAGTCCGAAAGATAATATCCTGATAAAGGAAACTTCTTTCAGATTTTCTGACCTACGGACTTTCGGACTTGTGACATAGCATGAAATTCTCTCATCTCCACGTACACACACAATTCTCTCTCCTCGACGGAGCTGCTTCAATACAAAATCTCTATAAGAAAGCCATTAAAGATGGAATGCCTGCACTGGCCATCAGTGACCATGGTAATATGTTTGGCGCATTTGAATTTGTAGCAGAAGCTTATAAACATAAAAATGATGACGGAACTCTAAAAGTAAAACCTGTTGTAGGTTGTGAATTTTACATTACCGAAAACCGCCACATAAAAACATTTACTAAAGAGATTAAGGATAAACGCCAACACCAGATATTGTTAGCTAAGAATGAAGTGGGGTATAAAAATCTCATCAAACTTACTTCGCTTGGCTTTACGGAAGGCATGTACAGCAAATATCCCCGGATTGATAAAGAACTTATTTTAAAACATCATGAAGGATTAATTGCTACAACTTGTTGCCTAGGCGCATCGGTACCACAAGCTATTTTGAAAAAAGGAGAAGAAGATGGCGAGAACGAATTTAAATGGTGGCTGAATGTATTCCAGGAAGATTTTTATGTAGAGCTGCAACGCCACGGTATGGCCGAGCAGGATAAAGTGAATGAGGTATTAATAAAATTCGCTAAAAAATATAATGTAAAAATCATTGCCAGTAATGATTCGCATTATGTGGAGCAGGATGATTTTAATGCCCATGATATTTTATTGTGTATCAATACCGGAGAAAAGATCTCCACTCCTGCCCTGCGGGATTTTAATGATGACGATATCAATGTAAAAGACAAACGTTTCGCATTCCCCAACGATCAGTTTTATTTTAAGACCACCGAAGAAATGAGCAAGGTCTTTCACGACCTGCCCGAAGCCATTGATAATACCAACGAAATAGTTGACAAAGTAGAATTGCTCAACTTAACAAGAGATATTTTACTGCCCAACTTCCCGATAGAAAAAAGATTTCAACTCCATACCAAAGAAGAAACAATTGGCAAATACAAAGTATCTGCAGAATCGCAGAACCAATGGGAGTATTTAAAACATATAACCTACGAAGGTGCTGCCAAACGGTACACTGAATTAACAGATGAAATAAAAGAACGATTAGAGTTTGAATTGTTCACCATTAAGATGATGGGCTTTGCCGGTTACTTTTTAATTGTAGGTGATTTTATACAGGCCGGACGAGATAAAGGGGTATTCATAGGCCCGGGCCGTGGTTCAGCTGCAGGTTCTGTGGTGGCATATTGTATCGGCATCACTAATATTGACCCGATTAAATATAATTTACTATTTGAGAGGTTTCTGAATCCCGACCGTAAATCAATGCCGGATATAGATACCGACTTTGATGATGAAGGAAGACAAAAAGTTATTGACTACGTTGTAGAAAAATATGGCAAGAACCAGGTAGCACAGATTATTACGTATGGTACGATGGCTGCTAAGTCGAGCATTGCCGATGTAGCAAGAGTAATGGACATTCCATTACCAGAGAGCAGGGCGTTAACAAAATTGGTTCCGGATAGACCCGGCACAGAACTCCGTAGAGTGCTGCATGCACCAATGAAAACAAAAGATGGTGAAAAATCATTGGAAGAAAAAGATGGCATGGGCAGTGATGATATGGAGAATGTAAAAAAGCTGCGGGAAATTTATAAAGACACTAATTCAGTACTCAGTAAAGTTTTACATGAAGCAGAACGTTTAGAAGGTTCCGTTCGCAGTACAGGTATTCATGCCGCAGGTATCATTATAGCACCGAAAGATCTGATGGAGTTGATCCCGATTGCCACCTCCAAAGAATCGCCGATGTGGTTGACACAGATCGAAGGAAATGATATTGAGAGTGCCGGTGTTATCAAGATGGACTTTTTAGGATTGAAAACATTGACTGTTCTAAAAAATGCATTGGCGCTGATCAAATTAATACATGGCGTAGAAATAGATTTAGATAAAATTCCATTAGACGATAAAAAAACATTTGAACTCTATCAGCATGGTTCTACTATAGGCACCTTCCAGTTTGAAAGTGCAGGTATGCAAAAATATTTACGGGATCTGAAGCCCGATAAATTTGGCGACCTGATTGCGATGAATGCCTTGTATCGCCCCGGCCCTATTGCTTATATCCCTAACTATATTGACCGTAAGCATGGCCGTGAAACGATACAGTACGATTTGCCGGAGATGGAAGAATACCTGCAGGAAACCTATGGTATTACTGTTTACCAGGAACAGGTAATGTTGCTGGCGCAAAAGCTTGCCGGCTTTAGCAAAGGTGATGCAGACGTATTGCGAAAGGCAATGGGTAAAAAACAAATTGCGGTACTCAATAAAATGAAGGCGCAATTTATTGAAGGGGCCACGCAAAAATTATTACCGGCAGAAAAGTTAGAAAAGATTTGGACCGACTGGGAAGCATTTGCACAGTATGCATTCAATAAATCTCACTCCACCTGCTATGCTTATGTAGCATACCAAACGGCGTATTTAAAAGCCCACTACCCAGCTGAATATATGTCAGCTGTACTGAACAACGCCGGTAGTATTGATAAGATAACTTTCTTTATGGAAGAGTGTAAGCGAATGGGATTAAAAGTATTGGGACCAGACATCAACGAATCATTAAAAGGATTTGCAGTAAATGATAAAGGTGAAATTCGTTTTGGCTTAGGTGGATTAAAAGGTGTAGGCGAAGCTGCAGTAGAAAGTATTATTGAAGAAAGAAAAAAAGGCGGTTCCTATCCTAACATATTTGATTTTATTAAACGCATCAATCAACGAACCGTTAATAAAAAAACATTGGAGAGTTTGGCTTATGCCGGCGGCTTCGATTGTTTTGCAGAATATCACCGGGCACAATATTTCCATGTTCCCGAAGGTGAAATGATAAATGGATTGGAGAAAGTTATTAAATACGGCCAGGTAATGGCTACACAAAATGCTACTACAACCAACACCTTGTTTGGCGACTTGCCAATCAGTATGGAAATACCGCCACCAAGAATACCGGACTGCGAGCCATGGCCATTGATTAAAAAACTCGATCATGAAAAAGAAGTAACCGGTATCTTCTTAAGTGGCCATCCGCTGGATAATTACAAGTTTGAAATGCGGCATTATGGTGTAACACCAATTGCAGATTTCAATGAATTTAAAGAAGCGATCAAAATGCATCCCAATCCCGGCAGACCGTTTCGATTAGTTGGTTTGGTTGCAGATGCACAACATCGCATTGCAAAAAGCGGCAACAAATATGGATACTTTGTGGTGGAAGATTACTCCGGTAAAACAGAGTTCCCGTTGTTCAGCGAAAATTATATGCGGCTTACTCCCATTTTACAACCGGGAAGCACTGTATTGATCAATGGCTATTTTAAACCAAGATATAATAAAGATGAGTTTGAATTTGTAGTCGGCTCTGTTTCGCTGGCAGAAACTATGAAACGAAACATGACAAAAGCAATAACTATTGAAGCACATCCGCAAGCAATTACACCTGAAGTATTAACATTTGTAGAAAAGAATATGAAAGCTAACCGTGGAGAAGCTACATTGAAATTTGTTTTACATGAACCCAAGAATAAGATGAAAATCAGTTTAGTAACATCCGGCACCGGTTTTCAAATGAATGAAGAAATGATAGAATTTTTAGAGAAAAGTCCGGAGTTTGAAGTGCAGGTGCAAACGAGTTAACACAAAGAAAAAGAGAAACAACAAATGATGTTAAATTCTTATGTAGTAAAAGGACTACATATTGAAAAGCGGCTTTAAAATCAACGCCTTTTTAGCAGCTTTACAAGCTGGCTGACATAAGTGGCTGACAAGTTTTGCACAAATCCACGTCACTACTGCATGTTAACCCGAACGGTCTTAAATTTGTCCTCCCATAACAGTTAAAACAAAAATTAAAACAATGGCAAAAGAGTATACAGATTCAAATTTTCAGGCAGACGTTATAGCTTCTGATAAATTAACCGTAGTTGATTTCTGGGCAGAATGGTGTGGACCTTGTCGTGCAATCGGGCCGGTTATAGAAGAACTTAGCAAAGAGTACGACGGCAAAGTAAACATTGGTAAGGTAAACGTAGATAACAATCCAAATGTATCTATGAACTACGGCATCACTTCTATTCCTGCGATCCTGTTCATTAAAAACGGACAGGTAGTTGACAAGTTAGTAGGTGCACAACCGAAAGGAAATTTTGTAAAGAAAATTGAAGCTCATATTTAATAAAAGAAATTTCAAATAGTATATCCCAAATTCCCATTCGGAGTTTGGGATTTTTTTGTGTTGTCTGACGGTCTCCGTCTGAAAATCACTCTACCATGTTTTTAGATCCGTTTTATTAAACCTCCATTCAGGAGTAATGATTGAAGTAGAAGTATCCATAGCATACCACGGACTTAGTTCACTGTTCATAGGATTATTAAGCACATGTATATCCTGTGCAGGCTGATACCCTTGCAGGAGCAAATAGATTTTTTTCCCTTTATCATCAACTGCAACATCTACTACCAAAACAGCATGACCCGGAAAACCACCTTGAACAAAAACATCACCCGATTTTATTGTTGTAAAATCAGTGACAGGATTTAATTGCTTATCTAGAGAAGCAGAGCCACACCATCCAAAAACTTTTTGCAGGTAATTGTCGAAATTGTTTCTGTCATCACGGCCATTCCATTTATACCATTTATTAGCATAATCCATAAAAGCTATATCAGAATACTTCTTATAAAGAAATAAGTATTCTGCCCGTAATTTCATTATAACATCAGCGCATTGCAGATCCTTATGATTAACCGGCATATCAACCACTGCAAACTGAGCAGATTGATTTTGTTTGATTGAACCATTGTATAAAAAAACTCTTTTATCATTTTTAAGCGGAACATTTCTAAGCCATTCTGCAAAGGAATTTTTAGTCGCCGGTGTTCTTGTGTAACCAGCCGGTGTTACTATTTCACCAATAAAATTAGGGACTGTCACAGTCTTTGGCTCAAGTAAAATGTTATCGCTGGTTACAAATTTTTCTTTTTTTTGTTCGCAGCCACCTACAATAAGTAGAAGAAGGGGAAGAAAATTTTTCATGGTGATTGATAAGAGTAACTTAGTCAGAAATTCCACAAAAAATGTCATATTATTTTTACATCATAACGACTGCCTTAAAAAATAATATGCCAATTTGCAAAAGACAAACAACGGACATAACACAAAGTGGCTCCTTGGCTGAAAATTCAGTTGAAAAGCGACTCTAAACTTATAATAGTAATACCGCTTAGTAAATATCCTTCCTGGCTTTAGCGAAAGCTTATTTTAAGATGATAAACAAAACCATTTAAGAAAATATCTACAGATTTATTCCGTTCTTAGAGGTACCCAAAATCCACCTCTGTGAAAAAAATATACCTATTTGCCTTTTTCCTGTTTCCACTGGCCATTGCTGCACAAAAGTCTGTCGATCTTGACCGCTATCGTTTTACTGTTCAACATCGATCGTTGCCGGAATATAAACTGGATAGTACTTACCGCACATATAATGTTGACGTGGAAGGAACTCAGCTAATGCAATCCTTTTTGCAAGATTTGTCACCTGAAAAGACAGTGTTGCTGGAAGGATGGAGAAAACTTTCCCAGGATGGCCATATCAGCATAAAAGTAAAACTGGGAGATCTGTTACCTGAATCTGTTTCAGTAAGAGAAAGGGCAGAAACAATCAAAGACAGGAATGGCAATGTTACCGGCACCAGAATTTTTTATCGCCAGGAAGTAATATATTCTTTTGAAGCCAATGCCACCATTACTGATTATAGAGGAATGCATATTATGGATCAGCAATTAGCTGATCGTCGCAATAAACAAATCTACAGAAGCCCGGAGTTTGCCATCCGGCATCTCGCTGAAGGATATTTCGTAATAAACTCTTTAGCGGTTACTAAAGACTTATACAGAAATTGTGTAAATAAAGCCATGCATTATTTAAGTGAACGTATCACTACCAATTTTGGATTTGGCGAAACAACCTCGAATGATTTTATGTGGATCATCGATAGCCGGAAGCATCCTGAATATACTGCGCATAGAAATGCGTTTCAACAAATGAATGAAGTATTATTTAGCATGAATGCCACCAGTTCAATTGAAGGTACCCGTCAACAACTACAACCAGTGATCGATTACTTTGACAAGATCAAAAAGAAATATCCTTCTACCAATAAACATGATCGTAAAATAAGGTATGCCAGCTATTTTAATTTGGCCGTACTCTATTATTATTTAGATGATCCGCAGGCAATGATGAAAGAAGCAAACGGATTGGAGTTAAATGATTTTGATGCGAAGGATGCCAAAGGATTTGTACAAACAGCTACCTGGTTAAAAAATCTTTTTCAAAAAACAAATATCTATACCCGCCACTTTGCAATTGATCCAACAAAATTCAAAGGGCCGTATGAGAAAGAGGATATAACAGCTAAGTAATTATTTGATGGCCAGATAAATCGTTTCGCCGTTTTTGAACTTATCATGGTGGGTTCTTACCCGTAGAAGTTGATCATTTACCAATACATCAATACTATAATAGCTTCCGAAAAAATAAACAGCTTGAACAATTGCTATTACGGCTGAAGTAGTTTCAGCAACAATTCTGAATTGTTCTGGCCGTTTTATTAATTGCTGTTGATCAACTTTAAATGCTGCTGCATTTTCTTTACTTAACAAATTATACTCGCCAAACAATCCTGCACAATATTCATCAACAGGATTGTTATAAATCTCATGTGCTGTTCCCTGCTGAACTATCTCCCCTCCTCTTATAACTATTATTGTATCGGCCCAGGATAGTGTATCCGCCGCATCATGCGATACCATGATACAACTGGTTCCTAATTTCGAACCTACATCCAACAACACTGATTTAATATTATTCTTTTGTGCTAAATCAAGATTGGAAAAAGGCTCATCCAGCACTAACAATTTTGGAGAAGTGGTAAGCAATCTTGCTAAAACAATGCGCTGCCTTTCACCGCCGGAAAGTTCGTTCGTTTTTCTTTTTAGCAGATGTTGAATATTACAAATACTGTAAATCTTTTTGGCCTCTTCATCCGTCAATAAATTTTTACTCTCCAGTTCTTCTTCTACCCGGTAATTGTTACGGAGTTCAAAATGCTGACTGAGATAAGCTATTGCAGGATGACCGGGAATTAATTTTTCAAATGGCCCTAAAACTCTTTCGCCTTCAAAATAAACAGCTCCTTCATCGGGTTGTAATAAACCGGCGATCATTTTAAGCAGCGTTGTTTTGCCGGAACCTGTTTCGCCGGCTATCGCAATTTTTTGACCGGCATGTTGAGTGAAGTGTATATCCTTTACTGTAAAAACATCATTTTCTTTCTTGCCAATACCAGTTACAGTTAATAAAGCCATGCCCGAAAATAAACCATGCAGGTTAAATGACAAGAAGGAACTTATTGTTCATTATTGGTCGTAAAAAAGTAATATGAATTATTTTAATGTTGTAAATTGTGCACCTCTTTTGGGTTATGCTTATGCCGGAAGAATAGTAAGAAAAGAATAGCGATAACCAACGCATAAATAGCAAAGCTAAGCCAGATGCCATACCATTCTTTATCTCCACCGGGAGTTGTGTAATATTTATCAATTACATATCCGCTCACTTTACTCCCTAAAAAAGCCCCCACTCCGTTTGTCATCATCATAAACAATCCCTGCGCACTGGATCGGATAGTACTATCAGTAGTTGTTTCAACAAACAATGAACCTGAAATATTAAAGAAGTCGAATGCCATTCCATAAACAATACAAGAAAGAATTATCATCCACAACCCTCCAGCCGGGTCGCCATAGGCAAATAACGCAAATCGCAATACCCATGCTACCATTGAAAACAACATTACTTGTTTAATACCAAATCTCTTTAAAAAGAAAGGAATAGCAAGAATAAATACAGTTTCAGATATTTGAGAAATAGACAAAATAATGGTTGAATACTTAACTACAAAAGAATTGGCATACTCAGGTATCTTCTTAAAATCATCCAGGAATGAATCGCCATACATATTGGTAAGTTGTAAAGCCGCTCCTAAAAACATTGAAAACAGGAAGAACAAGGCCATCTTATAATTTGCAAACAGTTTAAATGCATTTAAACCCAACTGCTCCATAATGGAAGCATTTTTTGAAATAGATTTCTGTGGTGGGCATTTAGGTAATGTAAAAGAATAAATACCTAATGCAATGGCCATAACGGCTGCTATCAGAAATTGGTTCGCATTAGCTTTACTACCTGTAAGGTTTGTAATCCACATGGCCGCAATAAAGCCTATAGTTCCCCAAACCCGGATGGGAGGAAACACTTTTACAACATCATATTTATTATTCTTTAAAATAGTATAAGCAATAGAATTAGAAAGTGATATAGTTGGCATATAGCACAACATAGCTGCGAAGATTACATAGTACAAAGTATTGGCATCTTTTACCTGCGGCACATAAAATAAAATGGCTCCATACAAAATATGTAGAATGCCATATAGTCTTTCCGCATTAATCCATTTATCGGCCAGGATACCCGTTAAGGCCGGCATAATTAAAGATGAAAGGGCCAGTGTAGAAAAAATAGCCCCGAACTGAACACCGGTTCCCATCTTGTTAGTAAAAAAATACGTACCGATTGTAATTAACCAGGCACCCCATACAAAAAACTGTAAAAAGCTAACAATAGTGAGTCTTATTTTAATATTCATAAGCTTTTTTGCTTTATTTAAAACAATAAGTAGGGAAGATAAGGATTTTACTGTTTAATAAATAGGCCGCTGAATCGTAACTTTGCCGCCAGTTAATTGTTATAAAATCTATGATAGCAACCACCGATATTTCCGCCGACCTGAAAGCGATAGCTGATAAAGTAAAAGCCGGGCAACGTATTACAGACGAAGAGGGATTATTGCTTTTTGAAAAAGGAAGCCTGGGTTTTGTGGGCAGTCTTGCCAACGAAGTACGGATAAGAAAAAATGGCGACAAAGTTTACTTCAACCGCAATTTCCATATTGAGCCTACGAATGTATGTGTGTTCAGTTGTAATTTTTGCGCCTACAGCAAAATCTATGCTCAACGGGAAGAAGGCTGGGAAATGAGTATTGAGCAAATGCTGCACATTGTAAAAAAATATGATGGCAAACCCATTACAGAAGTACATATTGTGGGTGGTGTTCATCCAAAAATGGATCTGAAGTTTTTTGCTGACTTGTTGAAAGCTATTAAAGCACATCGTCCGGGTTTACATATCAAAGCATTTACAGCGGTGGAATATGATTATATGTTCCGCAAGGCAAAAGTGAGTGTTGAAGAAGGATTGAAATTTTTAATTGAAGCCGGGCTGGATAGTATTCCGGGTGGCGGCGCAGAAATTTTTCATCCCGAAATAAGAGAAAAAATTTGTGCTGATAAAGTGGATGGCGATGGCTGGTTATTGATACATGAAACGGCACATAAACTGGGATTATACTCCAACGCTACGATGCTATTTGGTCATGTAGAAAAATATGAACATCGAATTGACCACATGAAAAGGTTAAGAGATTTGCAGGATAAAACCAGCGGCTTCAATACTTTTATTCCACTCAAGTTTCGCAATAAGGATAATGATATGAGCAATATTGCTGAAAGCAGTGTGGTGGAAGATATGCGGACCTATGCTATTTCAAGAATTTATTTAGACAATTTCCCTCACCTGAAAGCCTACTGGCCAATGCTGGGAAGACAAAATGCACAACTCTCTCTTTCTTTTGGTGTAGATGATATTGACGGAACTATTGATGATACTACAAAAATTTACAGTATGGCCGGATCTGAAGAACAAACACCGTCCATGTCAACTGCCGAATTAGTTACATTGATCAAACAGGCTAAAAGAGAACCGGTAGAAAGAGATACGCTGTATAATGAAATCAGGAATTATAGTTCTATTGACCAGAATGAAATAGAATCTAATCCTTTGTTAAACTAGCTTAACTATTTCGCTTTATTAGTTTCCGCAAGAAAAGTAGTATCTTAACTCAAATAATTCTGCTATGAACTTGCGCCAACACCTTATCGCAACTTTCTTGTTCATCCTATTATTTACGAACGCCGGTGTGTCACAGACCTATACTGGCTACAAACAATTAACACTCAGAAGTGATTTTCCTGCAAAAACAATTATGGTATCAAATGCCAATGAACAAGTAGGTGAGAAATCACCCTTTCTTGTTGCCGCAATTGTGAAAGACAACGAAAGTCAAAAGGAATTTCGCTCCCTATTGCAGTTTAACTATGATTATTTACCTGAGCTAGTTAAGACAGATCCTATCAGAATATCCTTAGCCGAATTGGTATTATACCCAGCCAACTCCAATTTTTTTGAAAACAAAAAGGACGAAACTGAAAAACTCGTTGTACGTCGCATCATTGAAAATTGGTCTGATTCAAGTACTGCATGGAATAATCAACCAATGATAGATACATCAACGGTTGCCAAAGAAAAGGTAAAGATCAAAGGAGAACACCAGGAGATCAGAATTAATGTTACACTTTTGGTGATGGATATGATACTTCACGGCAATAAAGGTTTTATGATCAGCCAAAACAACCTTGTAGCAACCAATACACTTACCGGCCTCTCCTTTGCTTCATCATTGAATGAAGAAAAACTTCTTCGTCCATTACTTATCATCACCTATTACGAAGGCGGCAATACTTCACCCGACTACATGCAACAAATACAAAACA
Source organism: Bacteroidia bacterium Ga0077558 (assembly GCA_001464625.1). Taxonomy (GTDB): domain Bacteria; phylum Bacteroidota; class Bacteroidia; order Chitinophagales; family Chitinophagaceae; genus JJ008. The sequence continues at coordinate 15,711 of LNFJ01000092.1, forward strand.
GGCCTGCAACAGTACCCCTTTATATAGCACCCCGGACAGTTCCTGTACCGGCGTCAACTTCGAATAGATTGGAACAATGATTACAAGAAAGTAGGTTGCAGACATTCGCTAATATCAGGTAATGGTTTTAGAAGCGACCAAATGAATATTTAATGTTTGCACGATATATCGTCCTACCTTTCAAGAAACATAGCTGGCAATATGCTTTCCGCATCTACCATTAAATTACTCAGGATACCTTTCTCTGTTTTTTTGTCACCATTATATTTTTTTGCTCTATCACAAGTACCCGTTATTAACTGGAACAAAGCGGCTCTGATCTTTTTCATACTGCACTTACTAATTTACCCCGCCAGTAATGGCTACAATAGTTATATGGACAGGGATACCGAAAGCATTGGCGGATTGGAAAAACCTCCCCCACCATCCCGTCAACTCTTTTTACTTACAATTGTACTGGATATAGCAGCTATTCTGTTTAGTTTTTTGATTAGTCCTTTATTTGCAGGTATAGTCGTCTTATATATCGGTGCTTCTAAAGCATACAGTTACCGTGGTATCCGGTTAAAAAAGTACCCGGTTATTGGCTACCTCACGGTAATTATATTTCAGGGAGCATTGACTTTTGCATTAGTGTACTATGGCAGTAATACAAATAGCACTCTATGGGTGCCCTGGCAAGGAATGGTTATCTGTGCATTGCTGATTGGGGGATTTTATCCGCTTACACAAATCTATCAGCACAAACAAGATTTGGAAGATGGTGTGGCAACCATCAGCTACAAACTTGGATATACCGGCACTTTTGTCTTTTGTGCAATTGTTTACCTGCTTGCCTGGCTATTTATGGCACAGTTCTTTATCCATTTAAAAGAAATAAACAAATTACTGGTTGTTAGCATCCTTTTTCTTCCCGTTATCGTTTATTTCATCAACTGGTTTTTTCAAGTACGGAAAAATAATGCAGCCGCTAATTTTAAAAATACGATGACAATGAACTGGATCGCTGCTGCCTGTACAAACATTGCATTTATCATTCTATTAACTTGGAGGTTTTTTTGAGTAAAATAATATCCATTGGCACAGCCGTTCCGGCATTTAAACATGAGCAATCAGCTATCCTTGATTTTATGCAACGGGTATATGCATTGGATGAAAGGGATAAACGAAAATTGAAATACCTCTACCGGCAAGGGGGTATTAACACACGATATTCTGTTATTCCCGATTACAGTTCTGCTGCAACTGAATGGGCATTTTATTCCCCAACAGAAAACTTGGAACCTTTTCCAAAATTGGAAAAACGGATGCAATGGTACCAGCAACATGCAGCACCACTTTCTTTAGCAGCTATTAATAAGTGTATTGAAAAATATGAAGAGCATACAATCACTCATCTTATTACCGTGAGTTGTACGGGCATGAGTGCGCCGGGCTTAGACCTTGAATTACTGGAACTACTAAACTTACCCGCCACTACTTTCCGTACTTCGGTCAACTTCATGGGTTGTTACGCAGCTATCCATGCATTGAAAATTGCAGACGCATTTTGTAAAGCTGATAAAAAAGCAAACGTATTAATAATTTGTACCGAACTATGTACCCTGCATTTTCAAAAAGAGCATACCGTAGATAATATGACCAGCAGTATGCTTTTTGCAGATGGTGCAGCGGCAGTTTTAGTCTCAGGCAATGAAGAACAGGAAGGATTAACCATTGACAATTTTTATTCAATGGTTTCTTTGAAAGGAAAAAAGGATATGGCATGGGAACTTTCTTCCAAAGGATTTCTAATGACATTAAGCAGTTATGTAGCCGAGATGATAGAAGAAGATTTTGATGTACTGGTGCAGGAAGCATTGGCAAGTGCCAATCTGAATAAAAATGATATTACGCAATGGTGTATCCATCCCGGCGGTAAAAGAATACTGGAAGCTGTTCATAAAAGTTTGGGGTTTACCAATGGGCAATTGCAACCCTGCTATGATGTATTAAAAGATTATGGCAATATGTCGTCCCCAACTGTTTTGTTTGTGTTAGAAAGAATAATGACTACTCTTAACAAAAAACAAAAGAATACCATCTTCGGTGCTGCCTTTGGGCCGGGCTTAACGATGGAAACCTTTATTTTATCTGCATGATAAATCTAGAACAACGCAGTTATCAGAAAGAATTAATGGATGGAGATGATATCTCCTTCGATGCCATGGCCCAAACACTTAAGGAGTTAAATATTATCAATACTAGACTCGGCGGGCATGCTATTACATTGAAAGGAGTAAAAAAATTAAACCCCCATTCAGCTTCGCTTACTATCTGCGAAATTGGTTGTGGTGGAGGCGATAATCTTTTTGCCATTAATAAATATTGTACAAAAAACAATATTGAGGTTAATTTTATTGGCATTGATATGAATGCTGAATGTATCGCTTTTGCGAAACAACAATATCCGCAACTATCCTGTCAATGGATATGCAGCGATTATGAGAAAGTAAATTTTGGAGAAACTAAACCCACTATCATTTTCTCATCGCTTTTTTGCCATCATTTTACGAATGAACAACTGATAATCATGCTGCGTTGGTTACAACAGAATAGCAGTACCGGCTTTTTCATCAATGACCTGCAACGGCATTGGCTGGCTTATTATCTCATCAAGTATATTACAAAATTCTTCAGCAAATCATACCTGGTAAAAAATGATGCCTGCTTGTCCGTAGCCCGGAGTTTTAGAAAAAAGGACTGGCAACAATTATTTCTCCAATCCGGAATTAAAAATTACACTATCACCTGGCGATGGGCCTTCCGCTGGCTGGTAATTTGCGAAAACAAAAACCCAACGATTGGAAGCTGATACAACATATGATGTGGGCATTGTTGGAGGAGGGCTGGCAGGTCTTGCTCTTTCTATTCAACTTAAAAGAAAAGGCCATTCCGTTATCCTCTTTGAAAAAGAGCAATATCCATTTCACAAAATTTGCGGAGAATATATTAGCCTGGAATCATGGGATTTTCTGAATGATCTGGGTGTTGATTTGGATAGTATAAAAGTTCCCATCATTTTCAAACTCCAGGTGTCATCCGTAAATGGAAAAATACTGGAACACATTTTACCGCTTGGCGGCTTTGGTATTAGCAGATACAGGCTGGATAATATATTAGTACAAATAGCAAAGGCTGAAGGTGTTTGTGTAATGGAAAATTCAAAAGTTAACGATGTTGTGTTTTCCGGAGATCAGTTTACTATTCATACTTCATTAAAACAATACCGGGCAAAGCTGGTGGCTGGCAGCTATGGCAAACGAAGTAATATAGATATCAAATGGAAGAGACCATTTACTATCGCAGCAAAAAATAAATTAAATAACTACATCGGTGTAAAGTATCATATCAAAACTGATTTTCCTATTGATACAGTTGCTCTTCACAATTTTAAGAATGGCTATTGCGGTATTGTAAAAATTGAAGATGATAATTACAATGTATGTTATCTAACAACGGCCAATAATTTGCAGA
>LNFJ01000093.1 GCA_001464625.1 Bacteroidia bacterium Ga0077558
TGAGCATGGCTTTACACGGCAGTAAGATTGCCGCCAGCTTTATGCATTATTTTTTGATAACCACTATTACAAGAGCTGAAATGGAAAAACAATACACCCGGCAATGGAACCAGGAGTTTGCACATCGCTTAAAAATGGGCAGGAGAATTCAACGATTATTTGGCCGAAACTGGCTTACAAATTTATTTATCACTCTTGTAAAACCTTTTCCGGGTTTGGTCAGCTATTTAGTAAGGCAAACTCATGGCAAACCATTCTGATTTTCTTTGCATAAAAAAAAGCCGCCTTTCAAAAAAGCGGCTTTTAAAATATTATAAACAGCCTACGCTTCCTCGTCTTTATCTTCTTCATCAACTCCATTATCAGAAGCAATTGCTTCATCTCCCACATCATACCCTTCATCATTTGTTACTTCTTCTAAAACAATAGTTTCAACTACTACTGTCTCTTCAGGGCTAACAAATACTTCTTCTATTCTTTCTACTACAACAGGAGCAGGTGTTGGTTTAACTGCTTTGGGTTTTGCTTCAACTGGCTTCTTAGCAACCGGCTTAGGTTTAGGTGCAACAGCTTTTGCTTTTGGAGCAACTTTTTTAGCAACGGGCTTTGATGCAGCTTTTTTCTTTGCAGCTTTCTTAACTACTTTCTTCACAACTTTTTTCGCAGCCTTTTTAACCGTTTTCTTTACGACCTTTTTCACCGCTTTCTTTTTTGCAGGTTTTGCTTTTTTCGGAGTTGCTTTCTTTTTGGCAACTGGTTTTGCCTTTACTGCCTTTCTTTTGGGTGCCGCTTTTTTACGGATTACTTTCCCGCCACGGCTGGCAGACTTTTTTGTTGCTGTTTTTTTAGCAGGTTTTGCAGCCTTCTTTGTTGATTTCTTTTTAGTAGCCATTGTTCTATGATTTAGTTGTTTTAAATATTCTG
>LNFJ01000094.1 GCA_001464625.1 Bacteroidia bacterium Ga0077558
GTATTGGCCGTGGAGCCACAAAACTAAAAGCTATTTGCTCATTTATGGGGATAGGCGTATTGCAAAAATCAATTATGGTATTGGCATCTGTTCCGTTTTTTATAACCAGTTGGTAGTTGCCATCAGTAAGCGGAGAAGAAAGCGTAAGTGCTAATTCTGTAAAACCCAAATTGCCATTGCAGTTAAGAGGTCTTGCACTTACAATGGCAGGGCCGGCTGGCAAAATAGTAAATTCACTTCCTGTAAGTGTAAGGCTGGAGCAACGAACTTCTTTATTAAGTTTTACCACTATTTCTGTTCCGATACATTCTGGTATGGCTTTATCCAGATGTGGTTCTATCGGATCTTTGATATCGGCAGTGCCGCCTTCGATTTTCAATGTATAATCTTCGGTATTAAGCCGGGAGTTAGCAATGAGTAATAAATATTCATGTCCCGCTATAAGATCTGGCATAGCGGAGTATGGAGAAAGAGCACTGTTCATTTGTGGTTTACAAACTACAAAGGGAAGGCCATATATTTCCGTTCCGGTAATTCCATGAATAGGTGACCAGTTTCCTGCAATAACATTTTGCGAACTTCTGATTGCCACAAAAGGTAATGTGTTGGTAATATCGTATAGCTGCCAGTCGAGGTTAACATAAGGTGATGCCGGTGTAATCAAAAATCCAAAACTGCCTGATTTATAGCATTTGAATTTGTAATAAACAGGTGAAAAAATGTCGTAGGGAAAATCCTCGGGTGGATACAAAGGATTGGGGCGGCAATGATTAGCAACTCTTACCTGCCCGCCAATACACCAAAAAGGGTGGGGGGTATAATAAGTACCTTTATCGCAAATTGGAATTGCTGTATTGGGCAATGTGCCTGGTAAATAGACGGTGTCGCAAAGTGGAGGAGGAGGAGGTTGCCCGATAACAGTATTAGCAAGTAGTACCACTATTAGCAGGAGTATGCATTTCCCCCGATTAAAAAAATAAAACCGGTTTTTCAGCAAATGAGTAATATCACAGAAAGTTACTTCCAACAGCTATAGAAAATTTTGAATAGGGAAGCCAATAGAAAATCGAAATCTAACCTGCAAATAAAAAATTTAAACTCAGTTATATATACACCATTAAAGTTAAACTTTTCTATCGAATCAAGGTTACTGTTCCTTTCTGAAAAACAGCCTTACCGGTATCCCGGTGTGTATAGCTCAGCATCCAAACATAAACACCAGTAGTTTGCAAAACACCATTAATGCGGCCATCCCATTTATCCTGCCAGTTACGGGTTTGAAAAACCAATTGCCCCCAGCGGTTAAACACTTTGAACTCATAATTATCTGCCTTAATAGCATTATTGGGACGGAAGAAATCATTGAGTCCATCATTATTGGGAGTAAACCCTGTTGGTACGGCAATCAAACAATTGTCAAGTACGGTTAATGTTTTTCGGGTACTGTCGCTGCAGCCAATAGCGGTATTAAACGCAACTAGTTTTACGGTATAATAAGCTTCCCTGTTTAAGGTTGGCATCAGGAAAGGCGGCGGGTCTTTTAAATTGCTGGTAGCTACTACATCAAAATTCCATCTCCACGCATTTATCAATCCTTCACTCTCATTTTTTACTTCCAGTAGATCCTCCGGGCAAATAATAGCAGGCATTGTGAAAATGGCTTTCACTTCATTGTCTAATTCAATACTACTGTTAGCCGTGTCTTTGCATGTTCCGTTATCGACAATCAGTTGAACGGTATTAGAACTTTTTGCCGGCCAGATTATTGTATGTGACTGCGTAGTGACAGGGGTGCCGCTATTAAATATCCAGTTCCACTTATTTACCGCATTGGCAGCATTGTGAAAGAATGTCAACGTATCTCTTTGGCAACCCATTGCATTGGTAAAAGTGAAACTTGCATTAACTGTATCAGCGGTTGAGAAAGATAATGTTTGCGGAAGGATTGGTTGTCCGCATAGATCAAATACCGGGCTGCCGTCAATACCCGGATTTATTGACAAGGTATAATTGCCTTGTGTAAGAATAGGTGATGCAAATTTTACAACTACATAATCGGTCAGGTCGTTCACACAGTTTCCGCTGGCACCAATTACAGTAACTGGCGTTGAACCGGTAACGGCAAAGTCACCACCATTAGCCGAAACAGTAGAGCATCTTATTTTTTTGGGGTAATACACCAATATAGAATCGGTAGCACAGGATGGTTTGCCTACACTATCTGCAAGAATGGGTTGTGGTATAATATATTCAAACTGGATCCTGCTTCCCTGCGGAATTTCATTGCCGCAGATATCGAGTAATGTATTGGCATCCGTGCCATTATTAATTACCAGTTCATAAATATTGCTGGTAAGTGGGGCTGATAGTGTTAGCGTTACTTCGTCAAAATCAAAACCAAAAGCACAGGAGTCAGTAACAGCCGAAACAACCGTTGCAACTGCAGGCGATAAACTAAACTCCGACCCTATGGCAGTAATAGTATTGCAGCGAATTTTTTTATTCAGCTTCAAGGTAATCTTTGTGCCATCACAATCCGGTGTTACTTTTTGCATGATTGGTTGCAAGGGGTCAGTAATAACGGCATTGCCTCCATTCGTAAAAGAAAGATCATATCCGTTAGGCGTGTCAGAGTAATGGCTTATCATTAATAAATACTCATGACCTGCAATTAGGCTGGGCAACGCTGCAAAAGTTGGAAAACTAACTGCAGGATCCGATGCACACTGGATATAATTCACACCGGTCGTTGATGTTCCGGTAGGCCCATAGCTTCCCGACCAGTTCCCTGTAACTACCGTTGAAGGGTCATTAAAGATAGCATTGGGGTTTTTTCCGGTTATATCATACAGTTGCCAATCATAATCCTCATTTAGCTGTGCTGGTGTTAATAGAAATCCTAAAGTACCGGATACATAGCAGGTAAACTTATAATAGAAAGGATTTTTGTCACCATATGCCTGAGTAGAGCAACCGGGAACGACTAGGTTTGAATTATTTGTACAAAATGGTACAGTGGTTTGCTGGAATACTTTTGTTCCGCAAACAGGAAAGGCAGTAGCAGGAGTTTGGCCAAGCGTAGAACAGGGTTGCGAAAAGGCCGGAGTTGTAAATAACCCGAACAAACAAAGCAAAAGCAGGCCACCGGGTTTTAGTAATCTATTCATCAGGTATAAAACGGCTATAATTCTGGTATTATTGAGCTAAAGACAACAAAAATGCTTAATCTGTTGCCTCAAAATATCAGCTAAGCTGATAAAGTTTGCCCGGTAAAGATACAATCACATTTTGCAACTCAAGGCTTAATATACCAGCGGCAACGGCACTACTGTTTAGGCCACTTTTACTATTAATTTCATCAATATGAGCGGTTTCTTTTTCTTTCAATATTTCTATGATCGTTTTTTCATTGGGGGTTAGCTCAATAAACAACTCTTTCTGTTTTTTAGATTTTGTTTTCTTTGTTTCCTGCCAGCCCATTGTTTCTACCAATTCATTGGCGCCGGATAGCAACATGGCCTTATTATTTTTAATAAGATAATTGCAACCTGCACTTTTTGTATCTGTTAATTTTCCGGGTATGGCAAATACATCTTTATTGTATCCATTGGCTAATTCGGCTGTAATCATACTGCCACCTTTAATGTCTGTTTCAATTACTATTACGGCATCACTCATACCGGCTACAATACGGTTGCGGGAGGGAAAATTATGTTTGTCTGGTTTTGTTTTACTCCAGAATTCGGTTAATAACCCTCCATTATTTTTTACCATGTCTTTAGCAAGACTGGTATGTTCGGCAGGATAAATTTTGTCAAGACCATGTGCCAGTACACCTACTGTTGGCAAATCATTTTTAATAGAAGCTTTATGTGCAATAGCATCTACACCAAATGCCAGGCCGCTTATAACCAATATATTTTGTGCCGATAATTCCTTTACTAATTTTTCAGTTACCTGTTTTGCATAGTCGGTATGGCTACGGGTGCCAATAATGGAAACAATTTTAAGGGCATTTAAATCCGTATTTCCTTTATAGAATAACAGGGTGGGAGAGTCATAGCAGTTTAATAAGCGTTTGGGGTATTGTTCATCTGTAAGAAATAAAGTGTTGATCTTATATTTTTCTATAAACTTTATTTCTTCTTCTGCTCTTTCAAAACCAGTAAAGTTTTTTATTGACTCAGCTCTTACTGGACCGATACCTTCAATCTTTTCGAGGAAACTTTTTTTGGCATGAAAAATTTCTTCTGCTTCACAGTGCTGCAGTAAAATTTTTGCCTGCACGGGGCCAATATTGGGCACTAAGGTTAATGCAAGCTGATAAAGTAAATCAGGTTTCATACTTGGACAAAATCAAATATACTTGGAAGAATTGATTTGTGAGTGGTTGAAAAGAAACACTTCTTTTGTCGTAAAAGATGTATTACATTTATCCTATAAAATCAATTAACCTGTGAACAAATTATTGTCTGCCTTCTCCGGCCTGTTTTTATTATTGTATTCTAACAATCTTACGGCTCAATGTATGTATTACCCGGTTTCTTTAGAGCAACGGGTAAACAATGCCGGCTATATTGTATTGGGCCAGGTAGTGGAAAAACATACTTATGTTGACAACTCTACCGGAAATATCAACACACTAAATAAATTAAAAATAAATGCCTGGCTAAAGAACCATAGCACTGTTGAAACAGTATACGTAATAACACTGGGTGGTGTATATGGAAATAAAGCTACCCTTGTAAACCCTTCGCTGCAATTAGACCAGCAGCAGGAGTATGTGCTGATGCTGGAAGCAGACAATCTGTTATATGATGATAAAAATTTTCGCCGGCAGAATCCGCAGGCATTGCAATTGCTTACTTATGCAGATGCGCAAGGAGCTTTTGTCAATAGTAACAATGAGTATTATGACATGTCTGACAGAAGCAAAAAAAAGGAACTAGATTTTTTTCAGGGAATCAATAATTTTACAGGTCAGGTTGCTAAAAAACCTTCCGGGGAATTATTTCAAACAAGAAACCCGGTAGCTATTCCACCAAATCAAATTGAAGCGATAACCACTTTTTCTCCTAATCCTACCCGTGGGGGGACCATTGACCCGGCTGATTTTATAACAATTACAGGCTCAGGTTTTGGTGCTGTGCCAGGTAATGTATTTTTTTCCAACGCCAATGATGGTGGATCAACTTTTACAGCTTCGGGTATTGCAAGTGATATTGTTTCATGGGCTGATGGCAGTATAACAGTGAAAGTTGCACAAAATGCAGGAACAGGACCTATTAATGTAAATGGAGCATTTACTTCCGGGTCATCACTTACAGTTAACTATGGCCATTCAGCCATCAATTCAGATTTTTTTAATTTCCCATCAAGCACACGTCAACGATATTATTTCAGGAATATGAATTCATTAGGGGGCTATACCTATCAATATAATACAACTTCTGGTTTTGCTGCAAATACCCCTGCCAGGTCAGCATTTGAAAGGGCATTGGTTACCTGGCGTTGCAATACCGGGATGAACTGGAGAATTGGAGCTAATACCGCTACGGGTTTTGGAGATGATGGAGTAAATGTTGTATTGTTTGATCCCGGACTACCGGTTGGTGTATTAGCAAGGGCAACAAGCAGGTTTGCGGGTAGTGCTATTCCGGGGGTTTGTGAACAAGAAAATACAATATGGTGTGCCGATGAAATTGATATGCAGTTTCAGAATCCACCTTCTGCAGGATTTACCTGGGAGTATGGCCCGGCTACACCATCAATTTCAGAATATGATTTTGAAACAGTAACACTCCATGAAATGGGGCATCATCATGGGTTGCAACATGTAATTAATCCCGGCGCAGTGATGCATTTTGCAATTTCGAACGGCGCTTTTAACAGAACTCTTTCTGCCAATGATATTGCTGGGGCAAATGCCCGCATTGCTTACTCCACCACCCCTACCTGTTTTAATCCGGCCGCATGTGGTGCAGGGCCTATGACTACTATTGCATCCGGCTCCTGTAGCACTTTACCGGTAACACTTGTTTCATTTACGGGGGAAAGAATTAGTACTTCTGCCAACCAACTTCAATGGTCTACCTCACAGGAACAGAATACCAAAGGTTTTTATATTCAACACAGTAGTAACGGTACTTCGTTTACAGATATTGATTTTGTTGCAGCAGCAGGTAACAGTAATCAGCAAATTAATTATTCCTATACCGATAAAAAAGCGGGGCCTTATGGATGGTTTTATAGACTTAGAATAGCAGATATGGATGGACAAGAAAAATTTTCCTCCATCATTTTTGTAGAAGGGGATAAGACTTCGCAATGGAAAGTTTGGGCCGGAGAAGCTGGCAATAAAATCTATTTTTATAATAATACCAGCGTATCAGATATTGCTGCGTTTAAACTTTTCGCATCAAACGGGCAACTGGTATTGGCAAGAACCGTTAATCCGGGAACAACAGAAATTTCAACTCCCGAACTTTCAAGAGGAGTTTATCACTATCAATTACTCCACAACGAAAAATCAATTACAGGTAAATTATGGTTGGGCTCAAAATAAATTACTGACTTATAATTTTCATTTCTGTTCTGCGGTTTAATGCTCTGCCTTCTTCTGTTTTATTATCAGCAACAGGTTTTGTTTCGCCATAGCCTTTTGCAATTAATCTTACAGCAGGTATGTTTTTTGTACTGAGATAATTAATTACAGCTTTTGCCCGGTTGTTACTCAGTGCAAGATTATCAGTTGGCTTGCCAATATTATCGGTATGACCTCCGATCTCAATTTTAATAGACGGATTTTCAGTAAGCAGTTGAACTAGCTTGTCTAGCTCTGCCTGTGATTCGGATTTTAGCTCAAATTTATTTACATCAAAGAAAATATTTTTTAGCACAATGCTTGCATTCGCTTCAATGGGTTGTAGTGGTATATTTTTTTGATAAGTTGAATCAGGAGAAACGCCACTCATTAAAAAATTATCAGAGAAGAACAAATAACCCTGGCGATTTACATTAAACGCATAATCTTTTCCAACAGGCAGCGTAATAAAATAATTTCCAGTTTCATCCGTTTGCACTTTTGTAATTACCTGGTTGGTAGCCAGGTCAATCAATTCAACTGATGATGGTAAACCTTTTGTTGTTTTTTTATCAAACACTTGTCCTTTTACCCACAGTGTTTTATAGGGACGAACATTTACCGGTAATTCAAAACTATAAATATCATGTCCGCCTTTTGAATCACTTCTGTCGCTGGCATAGTAAGCTGTTACACCATCAGCAGTAATAAATAAAGTGCCTTCATCATTAATAGTATTGATAGGGTAGCCCATATTCATGGGTTTGCTCCAAACACCGCCGGGTCCTTTTCTTGCATAAAACAAATCATTACCACCATAGCCCTGCAATCCATTGGATACAAAATATAATGTTTGATTATCGGCATGAATGAAAGGACATTGGTCGTCGCCTGTTGTATTAATTTCTGGTCCAAGATTTTCTGCTTCACCCCAACGGCCATTGGCTTGCATGCGGCAAACATAAATATCACTTCCGCCATAACCGCCCACACGTCGGCTGGCAAAATAGAGTTCTCTTTTGTCTGGCGATAAGCAAGGTTGAGAATCCCATTGATCGGAATTTACTCTTCCACCAAGATTGGTTGCTTCACTCCAGCCTGTTGGTGTTAAGTAGGAAATATAAATATCAAAGTTGCCAAATCCTTGTTGCCGGCCATTTGCAGTAAACACCAGCCATTGCCCGTCTTGTGAAATATTTTGTCCCGCTTCATTTTGTGGGGTATTTACATCGCCTTTTAATGGTAGAGCTTTATCCCATCCATCTTTTGTTTGTGTACTAGAAAAAAAATCTTCGTTGTAATTATTTAGTCGCCTTGTAAAAACAAATTCTTTTCCATCTATACTTACCGAAGGAAAATATTCTGGTTCGCTGGTATTAATATTTCCGCCAACATTCTGCGGTGCAAACACATAGTTTTTGTTAGTATTTTTTTTGGCAAAGTCTACAGCAAATTCATACGACTTTTTTCTAAACTCAGCAGCTTTGTAAGTAGATGAACCTTTTGGTGGATTTTTATTCAACAGTTCATTGATAGCAAACAGTGCTTTATCAAATTCACCCTGCCCTGCAAGATTAATGGAGTAAGGAAGTTTATATTCTATTGTATAATTAGAATCAATTAAAAATGCTTTCTCGTAATATTCAGTGCTGCTTTTATAACTTTTTAATTGTCCATACACACCAGCTAATGAAAGATAGGCGTCTGCATATTTTTTATCGATCTCAATGCATTTTAAAAGCATACCTGCAGCACTGGCTAAATTGCCATCCTGTGCTCTCTCCAATGCCTGGTTGTATAAATCAACCGCTTTCTTGTTTACTTTTTCAGGATCATATTGCGAGAATGCAGCGTTGAAGAATAAAGAAATGGCCGCAAAAAGAAGAAGTTTTTTCATTGATATAAGATTGGAGATTCTATAACGAAGCTACTCGAAATTTATTCCGCATCGAAGAAGAAAATGTTAAACAGAAGGTTGCTTACAAGTTGCCTGGAATCTACGGCACATTGATATACTTATGTAGCTGTAAACTAAGCTCCCATTTCGGGTTGTTCTTGATATAATCAATAATAAGTGGAGTTATCTGAGCTGCTTTATCCCACTCAGGTTGCAGGTATAACTTGCAGGAAGAAGAAACTTGCGCTGCATATTTTTCAGCCCAGTCAAAATCAGATGTATTAAAAACCACCACTTTTAATTCGTTAGCATGCGGCAAAACACCCGGTAATGGTGCTTTAAATTTTTTTGGTGATAAACAAATCCAATCCCAATTTCCACTTAGCGGATGGGCACCCGATGTTTCAATATTGGTTTGCAATGCTGCCTCTTTTATTGCAGCAGTTAATGCATCTAAATTATGCATCAACGGTTCGCCACCGGTAATAACAACTATTTCAGTCGGCGTCTTTTTTATTGCATCAATCAAGCTTTGTATTTCATACTTGGGGTGTTTCTCGGCATCCCAACTTTCTTTTACATCGCACCAAACACAACCTACATCGCAACCGCCTAGTCGAATAAAATAAGCAGCTTTACCCTGGTGATAGCCTTCTCCTTGTAATGTATAAAAATGCTCCATCACCGGCAGTGCAACTGTAATTTTCTTTTCTGCTATCATTTTTAATTCTTCATTCTGCAAGAGTGATAAGTATTTTTTAGCAACGCAGCAATTGTCATTGGCCCTACACCACCCGGCACAGGTGTTATCCAGGAACATTTTGCTGACACTACATCAAAGGCAACATCGCCTTTTAATTTGAAGCCATTTTTTTTAGCAGTGTCTTCTATTCTTGTAATACCTACATCTATAACAACAGCACCTTCTTTTACCATGTCCGCCGTAACAAATTCTGGCTTGCCCAATGCAGCTACTATTATATCGGCCTGCAAACAGATTTCTTTTAAATTATGTGTATGCGAATGGCAAATGGTAACCGTACAATTGCCGGGGTTTGTATTGGCACTTAATAAAATACTCATGGGCCTTCCTACAATATTGCTGCGTCCAACAACCACCGCATGTTTCCCTTTGGTATCAATTTTATAATGCTTTAATAAAAGCATAATGCCATGTGGAGTAGCTGGAATAAAAGTGGGCAGATTTTGTACCATTCTTCCCACACTTACCGGATGAAAGCCATCCACATCTTTATCCGGATCGATAGCATTAATAACTTCTTCATCTGAAATATGTTTGGGTAAAGGAAGTTGCACCAATATCCCATCTATATCCGGATCAGTATTTAGCTCCTGTATTTTATCAAGCAATTTATTTGCTGAAATGTTGTTTTCAAAACGTATAAGTGTAGACTTGAAACCCGATTCGTCACAGGCTTTTACTTTAGCCGCCACATAGGTTTCACTTGCTCCGTTAGAGCCTACCAAAATAGCAGCGAGGTGTGGTATTTTTTTACCTTCGGCGGCTAACTGTGCCACATCAATTTTCAATTCATCTTTTATTGCCTGGGCAGCTTTTTTCCCATCTAAAATTTGCATGTCGCAAAGGTAAGCGGTTAGCATCTTTTTTTTTGAAACGAAAAGCTATACTTGTAACTTACTTTTAAAATAAAACTGCTTGGGAAGAATTAGTAATTGCTTATGTGTGATTGCGTTGCTGGCAGGTATTACAGCCTCCGGACAAACACTGCGTCGTCCCATTGCCGCCAGTTACACAGGTCTTGGTGCATACAGTGTTAATCATGCAGATGTTTTTTCTTTTACAGCTAACCAGGCATCGCTGGCCCAATTAAAAAATACTGCTATTGGTGTATATGGAGAAAGACGATTTTTATTGGCGGAACTGAATAATTATACTGCTGCTGCCGCTTTTACAACCAGCTCTGGCAATTTTGGTTTAAAAGCAATGTATTCGGGCTTTAGTGATTATAACGAAACGCAATTAGGATTGGCCTATGCAAGAAAGTTGGGAAAGAAAGTAGACATCGGCGCACAGTTTAATTATAATGGAATAAGCGTAGCTGGTTATGGTAATGCAGCAGCTATTAGTTTTGAATTAGGAACCGTATTGCATATTACCGACAGGCTCCATGCAGGGGTACATGTAAACAACCCGGTTGGTGGAAAATTTGGAAAAACACAGGAAGAAAAATTATCATCGGTTTACACAGCCGGGTTTGGATATGAAGCGTCGCAAAAATTTTTCCTCAGTATTGAGTTGCAAAAAGAAGAAGACCAGCCAATCAACGTAAACGCAGGGATGCAGTATAAATTTATTCCACAACTATTGGCAAGAGTGGGGGTATCATCTGCCACTTCTTCTGGTTGGATCGGAATAGGTTTAATACTTCAATCCTTCCGGTTAGATATCACCAGCAGTTATCATCAGCAGTTAGGTGTTACTCCGGGCCTTTTATTACTTTATAATTTTAATAGCAATAAAAATTGAGAAAAGTATTGACGATACTGCTAATGGCAGTGGCGATTCACTACTCATCTATCATTGTTGCACAGGAAATTCCTATTAGTGCAGAACAGCAATTAGAAAACCTAACGGATGCTACGGAAGAAGAAACAGAAGATGATACTTATTTGCAGGACCTGGAACAATTTCGCAAAAACCCGATCAACTTAAATACAGCGGATGCCGATGAATTAAAACAACTGCGGGTATTAACAGATCTGCAAATAGTAAACCTGGTGCTATATAGAAATTTGCTGGGTCGGTTTATTCATATTTATGAATTACAGGCAGTGCCTTCATGGGATGTGTTTACCATCCGAAAAATTATTCCATTTGTAGTAGTGGCGACTCCTGTTTCTCTTTCAACAGATATGAAAAAAAGATTCTCCGAAGGAGACCATAGTTTATTGTTACGGCTAACACAAGTATTGGAAAAAGCAAGAGGGTTTGATAACTCTACCTCCGGTACAAAATACCTGGGTAGCCCGCAACGACTATTTATGCGCTACCGTTATAACTATAAAAACTTATTGCAGTTTGGCCTAGTGGGAGATAAAGATGCCGGGGAGCAATTTTTTAAAGGCAAACAAAACAAAGGGTTTGATTTTTATTCGGCTCATCTTTTTGCAAGAAAGATCGGTGCGATACAGGCACTGGCTATTGGAGATTTTACCGTTAACATGGGGCAGGGGCTTATTCAATGGCAAGGACTGGCATTTAAAAAAAGTGTAGATGTAATGGGAGTAAAGCGGCAGTCTGCCATTTTGCGACCGTACAATTCTGCCGGGGAATTTTATTTTCACCGGGGTGCCGGCATCACTATCCAAAAAAATAAAATACAGGCGACGATGTTTGCTTCTATTAGGAAACTAAGTGCCAACTTTGTGGCTGATACAGTAAATAACGAGGACTTTGTTTCTTCTTTTCTTACCTCAGGCTATAATCGTACGGCCAGCGAAGTAGCAGATAAAAATAATCTTACACAAACAGCTGCAGGTGGAAATATCACTTACAAGGGCAACCGATGGCATATTGGTGTAAACGGTATCTATTATAATTTTTCACTGCCGGTGCAAAAAAGAGATGAGCCATATAATTTATATGCTATCAGTGGTAGCAACTGGTTTAATGTTAGTATTGATTATAGCTACACGTACAAAAATCTTCATTTCTTTGGCGAAGCAGCAGCAGATAAAAATTTAAACAAAGCGTTTATTAATGGAGCATTAATAAGTGTGGACCCAAGAGTGGATATATCTTTTGTGCAACGAACAATTAATAAAGCCTACCAGGCGGTTAATGGTAATGCTTTTACAGAAAATACTTTTCCGACAAATGAAACTGGTTTTTATGCAGGTATTACAATACGACCTGCTGCTGCATGGCGGTTTGATGCCTATGCTGATCTGTACCAATTTCCCTGGTTAAAGTTTCTGGTAGATGCACCGAGCAGCGGGAAGGATTTCCTGGCACAACTTACCTATACACCTTACCGGGGTGTGGAAATTTACACGAGATTCAGAGCAGAAACAAAACAAACAAATCAGCCCGACAATACTACTACCACCAATTTCCTGGTTAAAATTCCCCGGCAAAGCTGGAGAACACAGGTAAGCTATAAACTTAACCCATCCATTACGCTTCGAAACAGAACCGAGCTGCTTTGGTATGATAACAGGGGTGTAAATAAAGAAACCGGCTTCATTTCCTATGTTGATTTTCTCTATAAACCCATGCTGGCGCCATATTCCGGGGTGTTGCGGCTTCAATATTTTGAAACGGAGGGTTATAACTCACGGATATATGCATATGAGAATGATGTATTATATGGCTACTCGATACCAGCTTTTTTTGACAAAGGCTTCCGCTATTACCTCACCCTCAACTACGATCTCACTAAAAAACTGTCTTTCTGGCTTCGGCTGGCACAAACCATTTATCAAAACAGGGCTTCCGTTGGTTCTGGCCTGGATGAGATTAACGGTAACCGCAGAACGGAGATAAAACTCCAGAGCAGGTTGATTTTTTGAGCATAAAGTAAAGAAACACAACATTTTTTTTTGTTTTTAAACTAATTGTTAAAAATTTTTTTACATTGCGGCAGCATTTTCAAAGCCATCCGTGTCTTTATTTGCGATCCTTACCCTGGAAATTGACGGTTTTACCTGATAATCAACGTATTTAAATTTAAAAATTAACGTTAACATGAGAAAAATTGCATCACTGCTTGCAGTGTTGATGCTGTTTACAGCATTGGCATTTGGTCAAGACCGGACGATTACCGGTACTGTGACTGATGAAACTGGCGCCCCAGTCCCTGGCGCATCAATCAAGATTAAAGGAACCCGTACTGGTGTGGCTGCTGACAATAATGGTCAGTTCCGCATTCTTGCTAAAAGCGGGGATGTACTTTTAGTTACTGGTGCTGGCTTAGAAGCTACCGATGTAACTGTAGGAGCTGCCAGTACAATCAACATTTCTGTTAAAAAAGCAATTGTTACCGGTCAGGAGGTTGTTGTAACCGCCCTGGGTATCCGTCGTACAGAAAAAGCGTTGGGTTATGCAGTATCTAAAGTTGATCCTAACACAGTATTGCAGAAATCGGAGCCAGATCTTTTAAAAGGATTGGCAGGAAAAGTACCTGGTGTAGATATCAGGTCTTCTCAAGGTGTTCCGGGTTCAGCTACTCGTATTCAAATCAGAGGAGTATCTTCTTTTGGTTTGGAAACACAACCTTTAATTGTAGTGGATGGTGTTCCTTATAGTAATACAACAGTGAGTACCAGCAGCCAGGTTTCTGGTGGTGGTGCTTATGGTAGTGGATTGGCCAACCTTGACCCTAACGATATTGAAAGCTTCAACATCTTAAAAGGTGCTGCAGCGGCTTCATTATATGGATCAAGAGCTTCAAGAGGTGTAATCGTTATCACTACTAAATCTGGTAGTGGTAAAAAAGGTGCAAAACCTTTGAACATTTCCTATAAAAGTGGTATAAGTTTAGAAACAATTGCTGATTTGCCAGATTTCCAGAACAAATATGGTGCAGGAGCTAACTTCCGTGTACAATCATCTAACGGTTCATGGGGTGGTAAATTCGGACAAGGTAATATATACGATGGTTCTGGTAACGTAATAGGTACAGCTGCATCTGGTATAGATTCAATTCCAGCAGCAACATTTGCAACAATGTTTGCTAACTACCCTGAATTATTCAGCGGCACAGGCAGAACTGCTTATAAAGCTGTTCCTAACAACGTAAAAGATATGTTTAATACAGGTAGATTATTTGAAAACTCTATCGGTATTAATGGTGGTGAAGGTAATACTACATTTGGTGCTACACTTTCTAACGTTAATCATCTGGGTTATGTTGAAAATTCCAGTTATATAAGAAATAACATTAGTGTAGGTGGACAAACTAAAATGAATAAACTTACCATCGGAGGTAATGTAGCTTATACAAGATCTAAACAAAAAGGTGGCTTCTTTGGACAAGGTCAGTCATTCCTTACACAGTGGGGTCGTACCTTCCTGATGGCAAGAAACTGGGATATTGCAGGCTATCCTTCTCAAACAAGAGCTGGTCAGCAGATCGGATTTAACGATAACCAATATACAAACCCAATCTGGGGTGCTTATCATAACGTAATCACTACTATAGAAGAAAGGATCGTAGGAACTTTCAGAGCTTCTTATAAAGTAAGCAATGCCGTTTCTTTGAACTATACGTTTGGTGTAAACCAGGCTAACCTTTTCAGAGATGAGATAGTAGATGAAACTTCTTATGGAACTATCGGTGGTATTCCTGCAGCAGTAGGTCATATTACAGAAGATGCTTCCCGCCAGCAGGAGTTACAGTCAACAATCGTAGCTGTATTTACTCCTAAAGTTGGTAAAGACTGGAGCCTTGATTTTAAATTGGGTAATGAATTTAACCAGCGTATTGGAAGAAGACAGGCTAACAGAGGTTCTGACTTCATCGTTCCAAACGTTTATAACTTAATTAATACAAACACCAAAACTTTCCTGGCAGATAGCAGATCAAGAAGAAGATTGATCGGTGTGTTTGCTGATGCGACACTCGGTTATAAAAACTTTGCTTTCATCAACGTAACTGGTCGCCAGGATCGTACTTCAACACTTCCTTACGATAATGCCAGCTATTTCTACCCGGGTGTTTCCGGATCATTGGTTTGGACAGATGCCTTTAAATTGAAATCTAACTGGTTAGATTATGGTAAAGTAAGAGTAGGTTATGCAAAAGTGGGTAACGATGCTAACCCTCAAAATGGTGAGGACGTATTCGGAATCCTTGGAACAAGTTTCTTAGGTCAGCCCCGTGCAGTTCGTGGTACTACCACTTACGATCCGTTGCTTACTCCTGAGTTTACGACAGAGCTTGAAATTGGTACAGACTTTCAGTTGTTTAAGCGTCGTGTAAGTGGTGAATTCACCTGGTATGATAAACGTTCTACTGATTTGATCTATCCGATTTCGGTTCCTGTAACTACTGGTTACCAGTCGTTCTACACAAACCTTGGAGAAATCAGTAACGTTGGTATTGAAGCTGGCCTTACTGTTAGACCAATTGTTACCAAAGACCTGACATGGGAAGTAAGAGGTGTGTTCACTAAAAATAAAAACTATGTAGAGAAACTGGTTGATGGTCTTACAAGAGATATCATCGGTGGTCTTAACTATATTGAAGCAGGTTTTCCTTATGGATATTTAAGAGGAACAACTGCAGCCCGTGCTGATGACGGAACGTTTTTAATTGATGCAACAACAGGTTGGGTAATTGAAAATGTAAACAGACTTGGCCAGATCGGTGATCCTAATCCAGATTGGAAATTGGGTATCAACAA
Source organism: Bacteroidia bacterium Ga0077558 (assembly GCA_001464625.1). GTDB lineage: Bacteria > Bacteroidota > Bacteroidia > Chitinophagales > Chitinophagaceae > JJ008. The sequence goes on from LNFJ01000094.1 coordinate 15,870, forward strand.
TGCTGTTACTTATAAAGGATTCTCTTTGAGTGTTCTTTGGGATATGACAAAAGGTGGTGATTTCTTCTCTGAAACAGTTAGCTCATTGCTGGGTCGTGGTGTAACAAGAGATACTGAAGACAGAGAAACAAACAGAGTGATCAAGGGTATCTATGGTAACCCAACACCAATAACGGGTGCTGATGGCCAGCCTTATTTTGTACCTTTATTGATTGGTGGTAAAACAGTACCTAACCAAACGCAAATCACAACTAACGACTTGTATTTCTCTGGCGGTAGTGGTATCTCCCAATCATTTGCTATTAACGGTATTGATGAGTTCCTGGTGTATGATGGTACGGTTTTCAGACTGCGTGAAGTAACTTTAGGTTATGATCTGCCTGCTAAATTTGTGAAGAGCCTGAAATTATCTGGCATTTCATTATCACTTAGCGGCCGTAACTTATGGTTCAATGCGCCAAATCTGCCAAAACATACTAACTACGATCCTGAGATCAACTCACTTGGTTCAGGTAATGTTCAAGGTGTTGAATTATCCGGCGCCCCAAGTACAAGAAGATTTGGTTTCAACATCAATGTTGCATTTTAATAACACTTAATTTTTTGAATCATGATACGACTAAAATATTTTCTATACTTTTTTGCAGCAGGAACAGTGCTATTGAGCAGCACTGGCTGTAAAAAGTACTTAGATGTAAACAAAAATCTCAACGACCCGACTACCGTGCCAGTGTCAACCCTGCTTACAGCATCTGAACGTTCTATCGGTGGTAATTTTGCACTGGGTACTGGTTTAGGTAATGGTTTGGGTGCTTATACCCATCAAATTACCGGCCGTGCAAGTTTTGACCGTTATAGTATGACGGGGCCTAACATGGACGGTGCCTGGTTCAGCTTATACCAGGCTCTTTCTAACGTGGATGTGATCATTCAGCAAGGAACTGCAGAAGGTCGTCTTACCTATGCAGGTATTGCAAAAATATTGAAAGCTTATACTTTCAGTATGATGGTAGATATCTGGGGTGATATTCCTTACTCTGAGTTTAACCAGTTTAAGTCTGGAGTGGAACAACCTGTGTTTGATAATGATGCTACAATTTATCCAAAATTGATAGCCTTATTGGATGAGGGTATTGCAGATATTAATAATCCTGCCGTTAACCCTTCAAAGCCGGGTGCCGATGATTTGATCTATGGTGGTAATGCGGGTAGATGGGTTAAAGCAGCTAATACTATTAAGTTGAAGTTGTACACTCAAATGCGTTTAGTACAGAATGTAAGTGCGCAGGTAACTGCATTGCTGGCTAATCCAGCCCAGTTGATCAATGCACAAAACGAAAGTTTCCTGTTACCTTTTGGTCCTTTTGGAGCTACGGATGACAGGTATCCGGGATATGGCGATTATACTGGTACACAAAGAGGTGGACAGTTGGTTAGCCCCTGGTTATATGAAATGATGAAAGGGCTGAACCCTGCTATTTATGCTGGTGTGCCTGATCCTCGTATTCCATATTACATGTACAATCAAAAAACCGCTACAGGTACACCTGAGAACAGAACAGAGTACCGTGATGGCGGTTACATTTCAATCGTATTCGGTTCTTCTGGTCCTTACAGAGATGGTTCTAACAGTAACACATATACCTTATTGGGTATTTATCCAGTAGGTGGCCGCTATGATGATGGTGCTGGTACAAGTATCAGCGGTACAGGCCCTTCAGGCCCTGCTACAGCAGGAACAGGTGCTGCTCCACAACGTTTGCTTACTTATGCTGACAGGTTATTTCTTGAAGCTGAGTTGATCCATGTGGGTCTTGCTCCGGGTAATGCAAGAACGGTGTTTAGTGCTGCAGTTGATGCATCTTTTGCGCAGGTTGATTATGTTATTTCTACTTACATTAAAACAGTTAACCAAACTATACCGGTACTGGCAACTTCAGCAGCATCTGCTACTTATAAAACAGATGTTATGAATGCTTATGATGCAGGAAGCACAGCAAGAAAACTAGAGCATATTATGACACAAAAATGGTTATCCCGTTTTGGAAACTCAGTGGATAATTATACAGATTATCGCAGAACTGGTTATCCTGTTATGTTCGATCCTAATAATCCGGCACAGGCACCGGGTGGTTTTGTGCAACCTCCGATTAATGGGAATTTCCAGGTAATTCCGCAGGAAAGAATTCCGGTAGCGAATCCTATTGCTTATCCTGAGTCATTACCATGGAGCCAGTCCGAAATTGAATTTAACAAAAATGCTCCGGCTCAAAAAGCTCCTGCCACTTATAAAGTGTTCTGGAAACCATAATTAAGTATTTAACGTAATTAATAAAAACACGAATATGAAAAATAATAGAATAGTCATTTTCCTCTTAATGGGCATCCTGGCATTTACAGGTTGTAAAAAGAGTGACACCCCGATCAGGGAAGATGCCTGGGCACAAATTGAGCCAGTGCCTGCTGTTATCGTAAAAATTGATAATAGCGGTAATCAGGCTATTGATCTTACTAACTTACCGGGCTTTCTGGGTAAGTTCAATGTATCTATGTATTTTGCCGGGGCAAAAACTCCTCCCAAAGTAGATATAGTAGTTAGAAAGAACGGATCTAACTCAAATGTAAAATTGTTCCAGGCGAATGTTACCACATTTCCAAGTGCTATAACTGTTACTGCGGCACAAATAGCAACACTGTTTGGTACTCCTATCGTATTAGGAGATACATACGACTTTGGAGCTGATGTTTACACCGATGGTGGTAGTAAATATGAAGCATTTCCTATTGGTAGTATCGGTGCTGCTTCTGGCCCTGTTAACCAACCGGGTTATTCAGCGTTTGTTCGTTACGGTGCGATCTGTGCATACAACCCTTCTGTATTCCAGGGAACTTTTAGAGTTGTTCAGGATGATTGGGAGGAGTTAGGTGTCGGTGAGACTGTTACACTTACACAAGTTAGTGCTAATCAATTCTCGATGAGATGGAATGCCCCAAGTTCTAATGTTGTTAATCCGATTCCTGTAGTGTTTACGGTAAATACAGGTAATCTTGCTATTAAAGTAGATCCTAGGGCTCAAATGGGCGATTCTTATAGCTGGGCACCTGCTAACTATGGCAGGCCTTATATAGCTGTAACTGAAAATGTAACTCAAAGTTTCGTAGAGCCTTGTGCTCAGCGGGTTACTTTTGTAGGTACTTATTCAGTAGACCTTGGTACATTCTCGGGTGCCTGGAAGACAGTATTAGTTAAAATTTAAATTAACTGCTCTTAATTTTATATGAAAAAGCTGATCCGGTTTCGGGTCAGCTTTTTGCTTTTCATTACAGCATTCAATTCAGTAGTTTCGCAACATAAATTTATTTATGACAGAGCAACAACCCAACCAGTTAAATATTGAAATTTCTGAAGAAGTAGCAGAAGGTGCTTATGCTAACCTTGCCATAATTACCCACTCACATGCAGAGTTTGTAATTGACTTTGTGAATGTAATGCCCGGCACACCCAAAAGCAAAGTAAAATCAAGAATAATATTGACTCCACAACATGCCAAACGTTTTATGAAAGCCATGACGGAGAACATAAACAAGTATGAAGCTATCAACGGTACTATTAAAGACCTGGAAGAAATAGAATTGCCTATGAATTTTGGAGGTCCTACGGCGCAAGCTTAAGGAGTTGTCAGTTCGGAGTTCTTAGTTCGAGGGATTCCGTAGTTACTTTATTTTTCTCTTGCTTTGAATTTTTGTCCTTTTAAATCACTTTTACCGAGGTACACTATTAGTCCGAATATCATTTTGCTTATTTCTTCTATTAGTTGCGATAATTCGTCAAACTTTTCGTGGGTAATATAACTTCTATCGAGGGCTCTATATAGTTGTGATTTTACTTCCATTGCAGAGCCATTTGCGATTGTGAGGAAATTTATAAATTCATTGTTGCCTTGTCTTCCAAAGCCTTCAGCAATATTATCCATCACAGAACCTGAAGCACCATTTATCTGGTCTTTTAATTTATAATCTTTGGAAAATTTTTCCAGTTCAATAAGTTGAAAAACCTGCTCACATAAAACTCTTGCTTTCTGCCAAACTTTTAAATCTTCAAAATTTTTAATGGTTGCCATCTTTAATGATTTTGGTGATTGTCGAACTATGAACCCTGAACTATGAACTCCGAACTCAAAGAATCCCTTCATCCGCAAAACTGTAATAACCGTCTTCACTTACTATTAAATGGTCGAGAACTGTGATGTCGAGAAATAGGGCAGCCTGTTTTATTTTTTGGGTGAGTTGTTCATCGGCCTTGCTGGGCTTTAAACTGCCGGATGGGTGATTGTGGCAAAGAATAATATTAACGGCATCTTCTTCTAATGCCTTGCGGAGAATTATTCTTGGGTCTGCTACGGTACCTGTAATACCGCCTTCGCTGATCACTTCAAAGTGGTTGATCTTATTAGCCCTGTTTAAAAAGAGTACAGCAAACACTTCGTGCCGGTAATCTTTGAGCTTGGCCTGTAAAAAATCAGCGATATCGTTGCTTGAACTAACTATCGGCTTATGCATGATCTCACCTGCCTGTCTTCTTCTGCCTAGTTCCAATGCCGCAACAATGGTAATGGCTTTTGCTTCGCCAATACCTTTTATTTTCATTAGTTCTTTTATAGAAAGTTTGCCTAATGCTGAAAGGCTGTCTTTTCCGAGTTTCATTACTTCTTTGGCTACATCAACGGCAGATTTTTGCCGGGTTCCGTTGTGTATAAGGATGGCCAGTAACTCGGAATTGCTGAGGTTTTCTGCACCCGTGGAGAGTAGTTTTTCTCTTGGCCTGTCGTCTTTTGACCATTCTTTAATTGAGTACTTGTGCTCTTGCATTTGGCCAATGTAACCAATAAATTTGTTCCAGTCAATACCACTTTGTGGTACAGATACAGACCATCCAAACAAATATCCGCCCTATTGAAAAACACTAAAATCTGATAAGATGAAAACCAAAACCTTTACCCCGGTTGGGTCTTTGCACCCGATTCTTTTCTTTGCCTGTGTGTATGTAGTGGCCTTATTGTTTTCTGTATTTATCTGTTCTTCTTTATTCTACAGTTGCAACGCAAGCCCGGCAAAATCAATTAATGAACAAAAGGCTACCCCTGAGATGCCTATGCAGGCTGCTGCCACTACAGTGGCCATGCGATAAACAAATGTTCCCGGTCAATATTTTTAAAAGTTGCCTATGGTGATTGGGTTGATAGTAATATCTTCGCCGCACATTTTTCACCTATGCAATCCGCAAAAATTTTCTCGGGAACTGGTTCTCAGCAATTAGCCGAACAAATTTGTAAACGATACGGTACCAGGTTAGGTAAAGTAAACATCCAACGATTCAGTGATGGCGAGATTTCTCCCATCTTCCTTGAAAGCGTAAGGGGTGACTATGTTTTCCTGGTGCAAAGCACCTTTTCGCCTGCTGAAAACCTGATGGAGTTACTCCTGATGATCGACGCTGCCAGGAGAGCCTCCGCTTACAAAGTAATCGCTGTGTTGCCCTATTACGGCTATGCCCGTCAGGACAGAAAGGACAGGCCACGGGTGGCTATAGGAAGTAAACTGGTAGCCAATATGTTAGTAGCTGCCGGAGCAGACCGGGTAATTACCATGGATCTGCATGCCCCGCAGATACAGGGCTATTTCGACATCCCGGTTGACCATCTTGATAGTCATGCTGTTTTTATCCCTTACATAGAGAATTTAAAGCTTGAAAACCTTACCTTTGCCGCCCCCGATGTAGGAGCAACAAACCGCATCAGGGAAATTGCCAGTTATTTTAATGCAGAAATGGTGATCTGCGATAAGCACCGTAAAAGGGCTAACGAGATTGCCAGCATGGTGGTGATAGGAGATGTAACGGATAGGGATATTGTGATCATTGATGACATCTGCGATACCGGTGGAACGCTGGCAAAAAGTGCAGGTCTTTTAAAAGAAAAAGGAGCAAGAAGTGTAAGGGCTTTGATCACACACCCGGTACTAAGCGGTAAAGCATACGAGAATATTGAAAACAGTGTGCTGGAGGAATTGATCGTTTGCGATACAATACCGGTGAAGAAAGAAACAGGAAAAATTAAAGTGTTGAGCGTAGCTGAACTTTTTGCAGTAGCTATTAGAAATGCGTATGAGAATAAGAGTATAACAAGTCTGTTTATTCATTCGCAGAGAAGAGATAAATAAAGCCGGAGTCGATAGTCATGAGTAAGGTCGCTGTAATTTTGAATCTAACAGCAATAACTAAAGAGTATCTATTAACACAAAATAAAAATTAAGAAATGAAATCAATTACAATCGAAGGACAACTGAGGACCGGATTCGGCAAAGGCGCCACCCGACAACTCCGCTCTCAGGAACTGGTGCCCGGTGTAATTTATGGCGGCTCTGCAGAGATCAGCTTTCATGCTCCTGCTAAAGCTTTCAAAAATTTAGTCTACACCCCGAGTTTCCAGATCGCTGAAGTAAAATTAGATGGCAAAACGTACAGAACTATTCTGAAGGATTTGCAATTTGACAAAGTGGATGATAAATTGATCCACGTTGACCTACTGGAACTGGTAGAAGATAAAAAAGTGATCGCTGATATTCCATTGAAGTTTGTAGGAACTTCTAAAGGTGTAAAAGACGGTGGTAAGTTAATTACCAAAATGAAATCACTGAAAGTAAAAACTTTACCTAAGTACCTGAAAGAGCAAATTGAAGTTAGCATTGACAATTTGGAATTGAATGGTAACATCAGAGTTGAAGATGTAAAATTGGACAACTACGAAATTCTTAATTCACCTCGTATTCCAATTGCTTCTGTAGTATTAACAAGACAGTTGAAACAAGAGGAAGCTGCTGCAACACCTGCTGCTAAGCCTGCTGCCGGTGCTGCTGCTCCAGCCGCTGCTGCTGCGCCTGCAAAAGCTGCTGCCAAGAAGTAAGCATTTTTTTAAAGAATATTCAAACCCGTCTCGTTTTATGCGAGACGGGTTTTTTAATCGGTAAACCCGATATTTGATTTAGATAAAAACACATGAAATTTTTAATCGTCGGATTAGGAAATATTGGTGATGAATATGCACACACAAGACATAACATTGGCTTTGATGTGGTGAATGCGTTTGTACAAAAGCACCAGGCTACTTTTAAAGTTGACAGGCTTGCATATATGGCAGCTATTAAATGGAAGGGAAAACAGTTTATTTGTATTTGCCCTACCACTTATATGAACCTGAGCGGTAAAGCAGTAAAATACTGGATGGACAAAGAAAAAATTCAATTAGAGAATGTCCTGGTAATTGTGGACGAGGTGGCCATTCCGTTCAATAAATTAAGAATAAAGCCCGGAGGAAGTGATGGTGGACATAATGGATTGAAGAGTATCCAGGAATTGCTGGGTACAACTAATTATCCCAGGCTAAGATTCGGTATCGGAAACGACTATCCCAAGGGCTTGCAGGCCGATTTTGTACTGGGAAAATGGATGAAAGAAGAGGAACCATTGGTAAAGCTTAAAATAGAGAAGTCGGTAGAAGCCATTGAATGCTTTGCCACACAAGGCATTGCAACGGCCATGAATAAGATAAATAATCAGGAGTTTTCACTATGATAAATCAGATTGATTACTTACTTTAGCTGCCCGACCGGCGATAATCGCTACGAATCCAATAGACTTACTGATAGCCACCTGAATATATGGGATAAACAGCCGTATGAGCAATGTATCCGATGTATTTACTAAAACCACCACCTTTCGTTTATGAAAATCTTTTGTGTTGGACGAAACTATGTAGCACATGCTGAAGAATTAGGCAATGAGGTTCCAGATGAACCTGTGATATTTATGAAGCCTAAAAGCGCCATGTTGCAGCCACATACACCTTTTTATTACCCTGAATTTACCAATGAACTTCACTATGAGTGTGAGCTGGTATTGCGTATCAGTAAAAATGGTAAATACATCCAGGAAAAATTTGCCAGTAAATATTATGATGCTATTACTGCAGGTATTGATTTTACGGCAAGGGATATACAAAACCAGTTAAAAGAAAAAGGGCTCCCTTGGGAAAAAGCGAAAGCCTGGGATAATTCTGCTGTAATTGGCAAGTGGACACCGCTTACCAATATTAAAAACAAGAAAGACATCAATTTCTGTTTATACAAAAACAAAGAACTCGTTCAACAAAGCAATTCATCGATGATGATTCACAATTTTGATGAAATTGTAGCCTATATTTCGAACTACTTCTCTGTGAATATTGGCGATGTAATTTTTACGGGTACTCCTGCCGGCGTAGGTGAGGTTGTAGTGGGGGATGAACTGGAAGGCTTTATTGAAGATGATAGCATGTTTACACTGGAAGTAAAATAAAAGCAGCATGGCGGTTAATATCCGGCCATGCAAGCGAAACCAACTGCAACAAGAAGGCCATTCTGGTAAAACAGGATGGCCTTTCTTTATAAAGTTAAGATAGCTGCGAAATAAATTGCTCTACCGGGTTTCCCTTAAATTTGTTAGTTATTATTGCTTGCTGCAAATGATCGATACAACTATTTTATTGAAAGCTTACCGCCTGATGAGTCAGGTAAAAGCAATGGCTGAAACATATGAAGCCAACCGTTCTACCTGTAAATATGTTCACTCTACTTCAAGAGGCCATGAAGCTATACAATTAGCCACGGCATTTCAATTACAGCAACAAGATTTTGTAAGTCCATATTACCGGGATGAAAGTCTCATTATGGGTATTGGCTTTTCTCCATACGAGCAAATGCTACAATTGCTGGCCAAAGGCAATGATATTTTTACTGGTGGCCGGGAATATTATTCGCATCCAAATTATCGTGGCAATGATAAGCCAACCATGATACACCAAAGCAGTGCAACGGGTATGCAGGCGATACCAACAACAGGGGTAGCGCAAGGGGTTAAATACAAAGAGCAACAGAAATCCAACAATTCTTCCATAGAAGGGCCAGTTGTTATCTGTTCTCTCGGCGATGCAAGTATTACCGAAGGCGAAGTAAGTGAGGCCTTTCAATTTGCAGTATTAAAACAACTCCCGATTATATATTTAGTACAGGATAATAACTGGGGCATAAGTGTAACCGCAGAAGAAGCAAGAGCGATGAATGCTTTTGAATTTGCAGCTGGTTTTAAAGGGATGAACAGGGTACAGGTGGATGGTAGTGATTTTGAAGCATCCTTTTTAGTAATGAAAGATGTAGTAGAGTTTGTACGGAGCGAAAGAAAACCATATCTCGTTCATGCACAAGTGCCGTTACTGGGCCATCATACAAGTGGAGTAAGAAAAGAATTTTACAGAACCGATACAGATTGGGAAAAACATTTACAAGATGATCCCCATCCAAAACTTAGGAAAAAATTATTGGAGAGAGGCGTAAGTGAAAATGATTTAATGCAAATAGAAAAGGAAGCAGCAGAATTAGTGGCAAATGATTTTGCAAAAGCAGTTGCTTCGCCAGAACCTGATGCAGCAACGGTGATGGAGCATGTATTTGCACCAACAACTATTACTGAGGAGAAAGGAGAGAGGAATCCCACAGGCTCCGCAAAAATTGTGATGGTGGATGCGGCTCTATTTGCTATTCGGGAAATAATGGAACAACATCCAGAATCAGTGTTATACGGACAAGATGTTGGAAAAAGATTAGGCGGCGTTTTTAGAGAAGCTGCAACACTGGGAGAGCAGTTTGGTGAGAATAGAGTTTTTAATACTGCTATACAAGAAGCATATGTTGTGGGTTCAACAGTAGGTATGAGTGCGGTGGGTTTAAAACCAATTGTGGAAGTGCAGTTTGCTGATTATATCTACCCGGGTTTTAATCAACTCGTAACAGAAGTTTCTAAAAGTTGCTATCTCACTTGCGGAAAATTTCCAGTGTCAATGATATTGCGGGTGCCGGTTGGTGCTTATGGTGGTGGAGGTCCTTATCATAGTGGCAGTGTAGAAACAACAGTGCTTTCTATCAAAGGAATTAAAGTGGCTTATCCTTCCAATGCTGCGGACATGAAAGGATTAATGAAAGCAGCTTACTATGATCCGAACCCGGTTGTGATGCTGGAGCATAAAGGACTTTACTGGAGTAAAGTACCCGGAACCGAAGATGCAAAAACAGCAGAGCCTGATAAAAATTATATTTTACCATTTGGTAAAGCCAATATTATTCTCAATGCATCTGCATCTGCTATTGCCAATGGTGAAAGCTGTGTAGTGATCACTTATGGAATGGGAGTGTATTGGGCAAAGGCGGCTGCAAAGAATTTTAACCAGCAAATTGAAGTGGTTGATCTGCGAACATTATTCCCACTGGATGAAGAACTGGTATTTGAAAGAGTGAAAGCACATGGAAAATGTTTGGTACTTACAGAAGAACAGCAAAATAATTCATTTGCTGAATCATTGGCAGGAAGAATTTCTAAAAATTGCTTTCAATCGTTAGATGCAGCGGTAGAAGTTTTAGGTGCATTAAATACTCCTGCTGTGCCGATGAATATGATTTTGGAGCAGGCAATGTTGCCGAATGCGGAGAAGGTAACGGCTGTGTTGAAGCAATTGTTGAATTCCTGATAAATTTTGTTATCATCGTTCGGTTCCTTTGCTATGCGAAACTTTCAGTTTCGCAGTTTTATTCTATCGCCTTTGGCGATAATGCAATTGCCGGAGGCAATAAAATAAAAATGCGGGGCTGCAAGCCTCGCATAGCAAATGTATTCATAATTTTTTTTTCTATAAGCTACAACAATTGATATTGGGAATAGTACTAAATAGCATAAGGTAGGAAAAATAAATAGAAAATAATTAAACCTATCAAAAGGGAATGAGAAAAATATTTTTACTATCGGCAGTAATAATAAAATGTATGCTATAATTTCAATTACTAAAGTTAACCTTGACTTTTCATTGAAAGAAGCAATCATTAATGCAATTAAAGAAATATCTGCAAGTAAGATTAACACTCTCATTAGAGGTTCGGCTTCAAACAAACCTGTGAACAAAAAGAGGCCAAACGGAATTAAAATCATTGAGCCTTGCAAGAAAATGAAAAAATAAGCTAATAAGGCAAATACTCGCATAGAATTTTTTGCATATTTTTCAACCAAGAAAATGTTATAACAGATGGTATTCGAAAATTAATAACCATTTATTTAAGAATATCCGAGTAGTTATCCCTTCAAATTCAATTTTATCTGCAACTCTTCAAACTGCTTTTCATCAATCGTAGCAGGTGCATCCAACATTACATCTCTACCAGAATTGTTTTTTGGAAAAGCAATAAAGTCACGGATGCTTTCGCTGCCACCGAGTATAGCACACAGCCTATCAAAACCAAAAGCAATACCACCATGCGGTGGTGCACCATATTCAAAAGCACCGAGAAGGAAACCAAACTTGTGTAATTGTTCTTCTTCATTCATACCGAGTGCTGCAAACATTTTTTCCTGCAACTCTCTTTGGAAAATTCGGATGGAGCCTCCGCCAATTTCATTCCCGTTCAATACCATGTCATACGCATTGGCTTTGATGTTGGCATAAGGATGTTCCAGGTATTTATCTAAGTTCTCTACTTTGGGCGAATTGTTAATCATTGTATCAACATCAGAAGGCCTTGGACTGGTAAAAGGATGATGCCTTGCTACCCATCGGCCAGCGCCGCCACCGTCCTGATCTTCCAACGCAAATTCAAACAATGGGAATTCCAGTACCCATAGTAATTTGAATTCATCTTTTTTGCGTAGCGATAATTTATCAGCCATATACATACGTAAATCGCTGATAGCTTTTCTCGTTCTTTCTTCTGCGCCGGCCAATATTAAAATCAAATCACCGGCTTTTGCATTTGCTGCATCAGCAATGGCTTTTAATTTTTCTTCGCTATAAAATTTGTCTACACTGCTTTTATAGGTTCCGTCGGCATTTACTTTTATAAATACCAACCCTTTCATTCCGATCTGCGGACGTTTTACCCATTCCGTTAATTCATCGGTTTGTTTGCGACTGTATTCGCTGCAACCTGGTACTGCAATAGCAACTACTGTTTCGGCTTCATCAAATACTTTGAAGTCGGCTCCATTTATAAGTGCAGCATTATCCTGTTTATCTGTATAAACGGTGGAAGGTTTTTTCAGGTTCAGCACTTTCATGTCGAAGCGAATATCTGGTTTGTCATTGCCATAATTCCACATCGCATCCTCCCAGGTCATCCGTTGCACTGTTTCTGTATAGTCAATCCCTTTTACATCTTTGAAGATCGATTTTATCATGCCTTCAAACATGTTCAGAATATCTTCCTGTTCTACAAATGCCATTTCACAGTCAATCTGTGTAAACTCTGGCTGGCGATCGGCTCTCAGATCCTCATCCCGGAAACATTTTACAATTTGATAGTAACGGTCATAACCACTAACCATTAATAATTGTTTGAATGTTTGTGGCGATTGTGGCAATGCGTAAAACTGCCCGGCATTCATTCTTGATGGAACTACAAAATCTCTTGCACCTTCTGGTGTTGATTTAATAAGAAACGGAGTTTCTATATCCATGAAATTATGCTGGTGTAAATAATTTCTGGCGGCACGGTTTACGGCGTAGCGTAGTTCCAGATTTTTCTTCACTGCATTTCTGCGCAGATCAAGAAAACGATATTTCATGCGAAGGTCATCGCCACCATCTGTATCATCCTGTATAGTGAACGGTGGTACCGCTGATTTGTTTAATATTTTAAATGCCGTAACGGTAATCTCAATTTCACCAGTTGGTATGTTTGGATTCTTATTGCTGCGTTCGCTTACAACACCTGTTGCTTGTAATACAAACTCACGGCCCAACGGATTTTCATCCAGTTGTTTGGAAAGGTCTTCACCAATTAGTAACTGGGTAATGCCGTAGCGGTCACGCAGATCAACAAAAGTGATGGCAGTTCCTAATTTTCTAACGGTTTGCACCCAGCCTGCCAAAGTGACTTCAGTGCCTTTTTGTGCTAATCTTAATTCGCCACATGTGTAAGTTCTGTACATAGTTGTAAACTTCTAAATTAATCTATCGCATTACTGAATGACCGAGTTTTATCGGGGTGCTGCAATATGCGGAATAGAATTACTGCAGTACAAGAGTGCGACGCAACAGCCGATGCTAGTAGTAAAGTCGCTGGGTAAATAATTGTATTTATCCGCTCTTCAATCGGCGGCAAAGATAGCAATGCAGCCCCTATTTTCAGGGGTTTTCAGGCTGTTTTAGAGAAGGCACTTATATTCGCAATGAAGTAGTTACAAGTAAATGCCACCGCCAGATACAATTTACATTCCGGGACAAACAGGGCCGCCTCCACGAACCGGGAATTATTATATTGACTCCGTTGTGCAATCCCATTGGAAGGAAAAGGATAGCCATTTATACCAAGCGGCAAAAGTGGGAGAGGGAGGTTCTTTGTCGGTAGGAGAAATTTTCTGGATGTTATTGTTTGGATTCGTTTTGATAGCAATGAATACGGGTTTGGGGAGGTTTCCAGAATTAATACGAAAAAGAAAAAGAGAAAAAGCTGCCCGGAAACTAATTGAAGCGTTTGGATTGAAGTATCACAACTGGCTTTTTGCTTATAATCCTTATTATAAATCTTTATCGGAAGAGAACCGGTTACGTTTTTTACAGCGAACAATTGCTTTTGCCAATGCAAAAGAATTTCGTTTTCACTATTTGAATGCGGAGGAATACATTCCGATATTAATAAGCGGAGCTGCAGTGCAACTTACTTTTGGTTTGCATAATTACATGCTGAACCATTTTCCTACCATTCATATTGTGCGCAAGGAATATGTACGACAGGCAGATGATGAAACATATTACGGGCATGTAAGCAGAAGTGATATTTATATTTCCTGGAATCATTTTTTAGCAGGGTATCATGATTATGAAGATTCCGTAAATGTGGGCTTACATGAAATGGCACATGCACTTCAGTTTGATGCTTATCTGGGATTTGAGGATTCGAGAGATCGTAATTTTAAAGAACGATTGAATGATTTTTCAGCGGAGGGAAGGCCCATTTTCCGAGCCATGCGGGAAGGAATGAGCCATGTATTGGATGATTATGCGATGACCAATTTTGATGAATTTTGGGCAGTGTCTGTTGAAACCTTTTTTGAAAATCCAGGAGGATTTAAAGAACGATTGCCTGTACTGTACCAGGAAATGTGTGAGCTGCTTAATCAGGATCCGTTATTGCTTCACAAGGTTATTGATCCTGACCTACTCTGATGGCTATTTACTTTTACATTGTTACCGGGTGTTTCAATTTTAATTCACGGGGACGTTGAACTGCATAATAATATAGCAATATAAGGACCCCGATAAAAAATGGAATTAATGCAATGTGTTTTCCTGTAAACTCTCTCCAGATAATTAGTTGATCAAAATGAAAAAACTCACTTATCATCCAATAACCGTTAGCGCATATCCAAAATGTAATGGCAAGGTTATGCGCCAACTCTGCCTTCACTTGCCGGTTCTGCCAGGAGATAATAATAGCAATAATTAAAGTTGGGGCAAACATGGCCAAAGCCAGCTCCCGCCATATCATGCACCAACTAATATCTTTTACTAGCCAGAAAACGATGTGCATATTTTCCATACGTCTGTATCTTGCAGGAATGATGTATTGTCTTTCGTTAGCTTGATTCATTGGTAATTTGTTAGCTGGAGAAAGTTAAGAAATATTGCGGGAAAGAATTTTGCTAAAGCGATTTACATCCGCTTCTGAATTGATTGGTTCGTTGTGCACTAAATGATTTGCTAATTGCTTTGCAAAAAATGGCGCCAGTGAGCAGCCTTTTGTTCCCATCCCATTTAGTATCCCAATCGAAGGATGCAAGGGATGAAAACCAACGAAAGGCCTTCGTTCCAATGTAGCGGGACGAATGCCACACAGGTGATCGATAATTTTGAAAGGAACTTTTAGCCAATGATTTAAAAGCTGTTCTGTTTTGATATAAAATTCTTGCGTTGGATTTTCATTGTTAAACTCCCACGCATAATTGGAACCAACCCACCATTGCCCCGGCGTAGCTAATGGAACGAGCATCATTCCTTTTTTATAAATATGGGTAGGAGATAGGTCTGAAGCTTCAATCAATAGCATTTCTCCTTTGTTGGGAGCAAATGGTAATAGACTAAAATATGGATTAGTGCCACTACTGTTTCCATCGCAGAATATAATTTTATTAGCTGTTACGTTTTTATAGTGAATTTTATCTGCGACATTTAATTGGGTGATATCAAATTCTTCTTCCAATAACTGTTCATTTGTTATTAGTTGTTTGCGCCATGCAGGTAGTAATGTATCAAGATGAACAGTATAAACGGGTTTTATTTCTCCGCATCCAAAATCATAGTTGAATTGATTTAGAAAATAATTTTGTTCCGGGTAGCTGCTAACATAATCTAATTTTTCTTCTACCCGCTGCATAAAACTTTGCCGCATTTGGGGGCTGGGAAAAAAGTCAATGATATTTTTTTGAGAAAGAGCTGTAATAGCTAACTCATTTCCAATTTGTAAATAAGCACCCAATGCAAAAGGAAGAATCTCTTTTGCCATCCACACTTCTACATGGCGACGGCCGGTAACAGGGTTGATAATTCCGGCAGCAATTCTGGATGAAGCAAGCCTGTAATGATTATCAATTACAAGAAAAGATTTTTTTTCTTTTTGTAGGAAATAACTGAGCCATGTGCCTGATATTCCTTGACCGATGATTAAATAGTCAACTTGCATTTTACAAAAATAGGCTTTGGGCTAAAGCCCTTAGCAGTAAATAAATTGCCCCGGCATTAATGCCGGGGCAATGAAAATAGAATTTATATGGGCTTTAGCCCAAAAGATTATTCAACATTAATTCTCACACCTTCCGAATGACTCGTAAACTCCGGCGCATACATACATTGAATCGTCGTTACCCCGTTGCTAAAGTTGCCTGTATGTGTAGCAAACAATGTGTATTCAAAAACATAAGTACCTTTTCTTAAATAGCTGAAGAAAAAATTGGTGCTGGCATCCTTAGTGCTTTCATAATAACCCAATCCTCCCTGCCATTTGTACTGGCTTAATACATTTACAGGTTCCAAAGCAGATGCCCGCATATCTTTCATATGAACATATTCCATGTCACGATCCACTCTTAATTCAACCCTTACTTTTACTTTATCGCCTACTTTAATTACGCCGCCTTCGTTGATTGGAGTAATTACCGGTCCACGGTCTGTGTTTTTTTCTACAAACAATTTCTTCGTCAGTTTCAGTGGTGTAGAAGCAGTAGTGATTTTATCCAGATCTTCAAAATATTGCCAGTAAACACCACCCCATGATGCAGACAAATTGTTGTTTGTTGAGCTTACATTCACACTGATATTACCCATTTCTGGTTTTACCTGTTTTCCTTCAATTGTTTTTTTGAAGTAACCTGTTCCAGCTTCTAGCTTATTTTCTGTTGAACTAACTGTGGTGCTTCCTAATTTTATTTGCACTGTTGGTTCATTGCTCAACCATTCTGTTCCTTGTAATAATAAAGCATAACAAGCTTCCGCAGTAGCTTTTGTTGTTTTCCAGTTATTGGTTTGCTTATTTTTCAATAACCAGGTTCTAAGATCATCAACTGTTTTTGTGTCTTTACCAACTTCCTGGAAAGCTTCAATTAACAATGCATGGGTTTCAATGGGTGCTTCGTACCAGAACCAGCCATTGCGTTGGTCTTTCCAATACATGCCCAACTCAGCATTGGTGATTGAAGTTTCCTTCAATGATTTTAAAATTGCAACGGGTGTTTTTGTATCACCTGTTCTATTGAGTGCCAAAGCAGTCATCCCTTGCATATACTTACTTTGTTTTACCCAATATTGCTGCGCCTGCTTGTAATAATAGTTATACGCTGTTTGTGAAGCGGCATCAATTTTATATTCAGGAAAGAAGCTGCGCATATACAAGTACTGTACCTGTAAATAACTAATATTCTGTTGCTTCAGGTTCGCTTTGTATTTAATCAGGTAATCGTAATCCTCTTTTATCTTTTTATCTAAGTACGGGATGGCCGTTGTAAGTATTGCTTTTAATTTATCATCCTGTCCAGGAGAAATGCCTTTTAATTTTTTCAAATGACCAATACCTGTAACAATATATTGAGTGATGTA
Source organism: Bacteroidia bacterium Ga0077558 (assembly GCA_001464625.1). Lineage (GTDB taxonomy): Bacteria > Bacteroidota > Bacteroidia > Chitinophagales > Chitinophagaceae > JJ008. The sequence continues at coordinate 33,089 of LNFJ01000094.1, forward strand.
ACGATCATCCGGGCCACCACTAAACCATACAAAACCGCCGTTAGGGCTTTGCATTTGTTTTAATTTATTATATGTGTTGTCGAGTTGTTCGCTCATTTTCACCATATCAAATAACAATGCTATATTTCTTTTTTGTTCGGCTTCATTTTTTGCCTGTAATACCCAGGGAGTTTCTTCCAGCAAGATGGCTTTTAGCTCTTGATTTTTTTGCAGGTTGCTCATTAATGCTGCAGTGTCTTTTATTTTCCATTGCTCAAACACTTGCTTGATGCGTGGTGATGAATTAGAAATATAAGTGGCCAATGAATTAGCATAATACCGGTTCCAGTTTTGCTCTGCACATTCATATGGATATTCCATCAGGTACGGAAGTGCTTGTACCGCATACCAGGCTGGGTTAGATGTGTACTCCAGCGTTAATGCATAATGTTGTAAACTTTCACTCTTCCCACTGTTCAATAATTTATCGAACGAGAAATTCTTTGTGCCGGTTCCTCTCATTGGTAAAGTGATCGTTTCTGTTACCAGCATACGGTTGGTGAGTACAGGCAATATATTTTCTTCTCCATCACTAAAGTTGCCAGCTTTTGCAACAACTCTCCAGGTTAATGCTTTATTAAACTGGTAAGGAATTTCAATAGGGAATTTCACAGCTTCACTTTGACCCGCAGCAACGGTAAAGTATTGGTTGGGTATAACACTTTTAAAACGACCGTCTACTCTTTCATTTGTTTCGGCATCAAATAATTGAAACTCTGCAGTACCTGTTAATTCTTTATCAGAAAGATTTACAATTTTGGTACTAAATTCCATTTTATCGCCTTCCCGCATAAATCTAGGTGCATTCGGCTGCACCATTAATTCTTTCTGCGTAACGATCTCTTTGGTGCTCATGCCAAATGCTGCTTCTTTGGTATGCACCATTGCCATGAATTTCCATTTGGTCAGTGCTTCGGGCATAGTAAACGAAAATTCTATTGCACCTGTGCTGTCCGTTTTTAAATCGGGTAAGAAAAAAGCAGTCTCATTGAAGTTCTTGCGAATCTTAACATCACCAGATTGCTCAGTAGAGCCAGGCTCTTTATTCATTTGATCGGTTACTCCATCAGCATCTTTATCTCTCTCTTTGGATTCCTCCTGTTTAGGTGATGGTGGAGGTGGAGGTGACATCGCATCATCTGCATTACCAGGTGCCCCTTCGCTAACAGCCCTGCTCATTTTCATCACACCACCGCCATAGTATGTCATTTCCTCATTGTACAAAAGATAATCATATCGCTTGTCAACATATTTATTGTCGTCATCGGCAATATATCGTTGGTACGAATCATGCTTGGTAAAGTTTTGAGTGCCTGACCAACTGCGTCCTCCATAATAAGAAGGCCAGATATTTGGCTTATACCAATTATGGGCATAGAATTGATCCAGCGAAGCATCGTACATGCTAGCCAGCATTTCGGCAGCAACCTTTTCTTTTTTATAGCCACTGATCTTTACTTTCCATTTTTCTTCACTACCCGGTAATGTTTTATCACGATAAGTTGCATATTCAACCGTTAAATCTTTATTGGTCCAGGGAATATAAATAGACTGACTTAACTGGTAATAGCGATTATGTTTTACAAACATCCAGCTTACACCATATCCGCCACGATCTACTTCCGTAACCGGGAAGGTGAAGGTTTGTTTTTGATTATTTAGCTGGATAAAGTCGTAGGATTGATCTCCTGCATTTTTATCTATTTGGCGCACTACAAATATATTATCAGCAGCAGTGCCTACTCCAATTTTAGCTGTCTCGCCTGGCTCCACGGTCGTTTTATTATTGCCAGTCCACAAATAGGCAGGGCTATTTAGTTGATTACTTTTTTCATCAAACAATTCTATGTACTTAATATCTTTTACAATTTCTCCGTTTTTATCTTTTGTTTCAATTTCAATAATGTAGAATCCAGGCAAAAATTTGGTATTGGGGATTTCATAATTGGAATTTTCTTTTACCGTTTCTGTTTTACTAAAGACCTCTTGTCCCTTTTCCCAGCTTCTTGAATCAGTTTCATTATCATACTCATCGTATGGAAAGTTTTTAATGTACTCTTCTTTTGTCATTACAAATTGATCAGGTCTATCCCAATAACGGTCACGGATCAATCTTTTTTCTTCTTTCAATTTAGAGATGGTTACTTTAACCGTTGATGGTTCATACTCTCCATTCATATTTTCTGTGCGGATGCTTAGTTTCTTTAAACTATCAGCAGGCATGGTAGCAGGTATGTTTGCTACGAGTATTAATGCTTTATAACTTATAGAAACCGATTTTTCTCCGCTTCTTGTTTCACCATTAATATCTGTTACGTCTGCATATACGGTGTAGTCAAATACCGGCTCAAACTTTTTCTCGATCGTCAGATCAGGAATAGCCGTGAACTCTACTACAAATTTTCCGTCTTTATCTGTTTTTACTTCACCATGTGCTATTTCCATTTCCTCTGCTGGTGGCTGCCACCAACGCCAGAATAACCACGGATACAAGAATCGGGGTTGACGAACAACCCTATATTTTACCATTGCTTCATCAATATTATTGCCGGCGTATGCTTTTGCAGTTCCCGTTACGGCAATTTTATCATTTACTTTATAAGTGCCTTTAACAGGCTCATAATCCACATAAAATTTCGGACGTTTATATTCTTCTACATGAAATGCTGAATTTCCGCCATCATCTTTTGTAAAAATGGTAAACTGTCCATTCATACCTGTTTGTGGTAACTGAAACTTGCCGCTGAATGACCCATACTCGTTTGTTCTTATTTTAATGGTATCTACATTTTTGTAGTTGGCATCTCTGAGTATTACAGTGGTTGTATAGTCACTTATTACATTACCTGTTTTATCTTTTGTATTCCTGCTTAAAACGATTCCTTTAAAGTAAACTGTTTGACCGGGTCTGTAAATACTTCTGTCGGTAAATAGATGTATGGAAGTAGTGGCTTTAGACTCATTATTATTTTCTGCATTGTAGTAATAATAGTAATCATAGACCATGTCATTCATAAACAGCTTATCGCTATTATGTACTACTTCCAGCAGGTAGGTATAATTGCTGTAGTTATTATTGTTAGTTCCTTTGATCCTTTCCATTTTAAAGAATCCATTTGCATCTGTTGTATAAGCTTTGCCTTTTTCTTTTAGATATTTTGATTCTCTGTAATCATATTTTTGCTCCCATACCTGTACGGCTGCTTTTGCAAGCGGCTGTCCGTTGTTTCGGTTTAGCACAAAAAAATCATTATTGTTGTTTACATAACTAATGTTCGACACAAAAAAAAGTCTTGCTCCCAAAACGATTTTTTTACCCGTAAAGTCATTGTCATTGGATGCCAGCAACACATATTCTCCAGTTGGTAAGCCATCGGATTTAATTTCTACGGAATGTTGTTGCAGGTCGTTAGTAGCAGACAAAGATTGTTGCCAGCTTTTTACCGGAGTACTCTCAATAAGGGCAGACCAATATTTTTCATCAGATTGATTGGCGAGTAATGTTTTTATTTTTTCATCGGCTTTAATTACCCGTAAGTACAGCGTATTGAAGTTTTTGTAATTCACAAAAACCCTGAATGGCTCCCCGGGAACATTTACTTTTTCAACACTAAACTGTAATGATTTACTGTTTATTTGATTTAGTAAATTTTGCGCATTTATTTTTCCTTCTGATGAATCTTTCTGTTGAACTATCCTTTCAACAATTTCTTTTGCTTTAACTCTTGCAAAACGATTGGTAGTATCTCCGTATGGCTTGTAAGTGTTTGCCTTTTCATTGTAATAATCAGCTACCAGATACCAGGCCTGTGCAGCTGCTGGGGTAGCAGCATATTGATTAGCAATATGATTGATGGCGTTGAAATAAAGCTTGTCTTTTTCAGGATGCGTTGATTTGCTTTTTACAAATTCAATTCTTTTTATATCTGCATCGATCAACGCATCAGGTTTTGCATCTTTTAGGTGAAAGGCAATAAGCTTCTGATAAATTAAAAGAGCTTTATGTTGGAGAGACAGGGAATCGCTGGTAACGAATTTTCGGGTTATAAAATCTAAAGCAGGATCAAATGCACTGGCCTGGTTGATTTCAAAAGCATAGGCAGGTTTTGAAATATCCCTTTCATCGTTTTCAAAATAAGCAATGGCCCGGTGTGCCAGCAAATCGTAAAGGGTAGGGCGGAGGTGCCTCATATTTCCTTTTACTATAACTGCATCAAATTGGTTTAGCTTTGTTAGCTGTAAAAGTTTTTCTTCTTTTACCGATGCCAGATAAAGAGTGCTGATTGTTGTATGAAAATTTTCCGCATCCCAGGTGGCAATATCAGTCTTTTTGAAGTTTACAGTTTTAGTACGGTCATATATTTTCCAACGGTTGCGTTGGAAGTAGCTCCAGTAGCGATCTGCGAGATAACTTTTTAAAACAGATACAACGGGTTCTTTGCTTACAGTTATTTCTTTTTCTATCTCAGCAATGGAAAGTGCAGCATTGTCTTCCCTGTTGTCAACTTGCAAAGTTGTTATATACATCAATGACTTAATAATTTGTGCATCCTGCTTTTCTTTTTTTGCAAGGGCATAAATTTTCTTTACTTCATCTAATGCTGATTTAGGCAGGCCCTGGTTAGTAAAATCTTCTACTTTCTTCCAGGCAGCTTCGTAGTTTTTTATAAGGTTTTGGCTATTTGCATTCATAGTAAAAAAACCAGCTAAAAGGGTTATAAAAAATATAGATCTTAATTGTTGCATTCCTATGCTTTTAAAATTTAATACAAGGTAATTAATCTTATGCGCCCATAAGATGCAGAAAGGAAATGAATTTCATAAATAGCCCTGCTTGAACTGATTTATAAACGAGTTAAAAGCAATTTGGCTGCCAAGAAAAAGGAAATTGAAAAATATTTTTTAAGGAATAGGTCTATTTAGCTATTTAATTGTTGGTGACTTAAAATCCTTTGCCATCAAGCACTCCCGCACAAACCTGCAATCAATGTTTTGAATCCGTGTATTCCTTTAACTTTTTGTTGCAATGATTTTTGGATCGATGGCATATGCTTTGAAATTATTATTTCGGCAACAATATTTATACACATTAAAAACACGAACCATGAAAAAATTTTTTACCCTTTTATTAAGCTCACTGTTCTCACTTTCTCTTCTTGCCTTTGATGGAAATCGATTAAGCGTAGCAACCGTAACTAACGGAATGAACTTAACCATTGAAATTGATGGAAGAAGGTTTAAGATGCAAGACAATAATATTACCCTCAGTAGTCTTTCTGAAGGTAGTCACAACATCCGCATTTACCGGGATAAAAACAAAAGAGGTAACGGCTTTGGTTTTGGCCATGGAAAAAAGCTAGAGGTCATATATGCCAGTAATGTTTACCTGAAAAGAGGTTTCCATACTGATATAACTGTGAACCGCTTTGGTAAAGTGTTGGTAGATGAAAGAAGATTTACCAACAACAATAGCGATGAGTGGTTTGAAGATGAAGATATTTATGATGATGGTGGTTGGGATAATGACTACAGCAATGTAATATCAGCCCGGGATTTCGAATCAGTAAAAGAACAAATTCGTAAAGAGTGGTTCGAAAGCAGCCGTTTGGTTTCTGTTAAAACGATCATCAGTAAAAACAATTTTACTACTCAGCAAGTAAAAGAAATGATGTTGCTTTTCACCTTTGAAAACAACAGATTAGAAGTGGCAAAAGCAGCTTACCGCAGAACAGTTGATAAGCAACGCTACTTTGAGTTGAATGATGCATTTACTTTTAGCAGCAGCAGAGATGAGTTGGCCCGTTTTATCCGTGAATCAAGATAGGAAAATGAGGAACAAAAAATAGGAATACACCCTTGAAATAAGATGCCCTCCGAAAATTTGGAGGGCATCGTTTATATAAAGAATTATTTGGAATAAGGACTCTTCCTATTAAACACTTTCCATTCTCTATTTTCCTTTCATCACTTCCGCCATCTTCTTTCCAATATCAGCAGGGCTGCTTACTACATGAATTCCACATTCCGCCATAATCTTCATTTTTGCAGCAGCAGTATCATCAGCACCACCTACGATTGCTCCGGCATGTCCCATACGGCGACCGGGAGGCGCAGTTTGACCAGCTATAAATCCTACCACCGGTTTTTTATTTCCGTTTGCTTTTATCCAGTTAGCTGCTTCCGCTTCCATACCACCACCAATTTCTCCAATCATTACAATAGCATCGGTTTCAGGATCATTCATAAATAGCTCAACTGCTTCTTTGGTTGGTGTGCCAATAATTGGATCACCACCAATACCAATGGCTGTAGAAATACCTAAACCAGCTTTAGCTACCTGGTCAGCAGCTTCGTAGGTTAATGTTCCTGATTTTGAAACGATACCAATACGACCGGGTTTAAAAATAAAGCCCGGCATAATGCCCACTTTACATTCATCAGAAGTAATGATGCCCGGACAATTTGGTCCTATCAATCTCGTATTCTTCCCCTGTAAATAGTTTTTCACTTTTACCATATCCTGCACGGGAATACCTTCAGTGATACATACTACTAATGTAACACCAGCATCAGCAGCTTCCATGATCGCATCTGCGGCAAATGCAGGAGGAACGAAAATGATGCTTACATCCGCCCCGGTAGCTTTTACACAATCCACCACGGTATTAAATATTGGTCTTTCCAAATGGGTGCCCCCACCTTTTCCCGGAGTAACACCACCCACTACGTTTGTTCCATACTCGATCATTTGAGTAGCATGGAATGTACCTTCTGTACCTGTAAAACCCTGTACTAAAATTTTCGAATTTTTATTAACGAGAATACTCATATTTATGCTTTAAAAGTTGCCGCAAAAATAAGGGATTTGGTGGGTTTTAAGGAGAGCTATTCGTCGCCACAGGTGCGACCTCCCCAGTAACTCTGCCATTGGGCTATACAGAAATTAATTTTCTTCATCCGGAGGTGGTACAAGGGTAGGAGCATTTTTATCCATCAATTCTTCCATGTTTCGGTTATTGGAAATTTTACCAGTCTCTTCCAGCATCCGCATATCTTTTGCATCCTGTAAAAATTCCGAAGCAAAAATAAAATCATTCAGCCGTTGGTTCTTACTGAAAATGATCTCTTTGTTAGTGCCTTCCCATTCTTTATTGCCCATGTACATATATAAAATGTAATTGCCAATTTCCATTACACTATTCATGTCATGGGTGTTTATAACTGTGGTAATATTATATTCAACTGTTATTTCCTTAATGAGTTTATCAATTACCAGAGATGTTAATGGGTCAAGCCCGGAATTAGGCTCATCACAAAAGAGATATTTAGGATTCAACACAACGGCTCTTGCGAGGGCAACCCTTTTTTTCATACCGCCACTTAGTTCGGCAGGAAATTTTTTATTGGCATCCACCAAGTTTACCCTTGCTAAAACTTCATTTACCCGTTCCAGCTTTTTTTTATAAGAATCTTTGGTAAACATGTTCAATGGAAACATCACATTCTCCTGCACATTCAAACTATCAAATAATGCAGAGCCTTGAAATAACATTCCAATTTCTTTACGAATCTCTGTCTTTTCCTGCCCTTTCATTTCGGTGAAGTTCTGACCATCGTATAAAACTTCCCCTTCATCTGGTTCAAACAACCCCACCATGCATTTTTGCAATACCGTTTTCCCGCTACCACTGGAGCCGATAATAAGATTACATTGTCCCGCTTTCATCACGGCACTCACATCCTCAATGACAACTTTTTCACCAAAACTTTTCTTTATATTTTTTACTTCAATCATTCGATAACTATAACAATAGGGCTGATAAAATGTAATCTGCAAATAATATTAGTATGCAGCTAACTACCACTGCTTTTGTACTGGCTCTTCCAATTTCTAATGCCCCTCCTTTTACATAATAACCATAAAATGCAGGTATGCTTGCAATAATAAAAGAAAACACATAGGCTTTTATCAAAGCAAAAATTACATTGTATGGTACAAAAAATTCAAGTAATCCTTTATCAAAAATGCTACCCGAAATAATGCCAGAAGCAGTACCGGCTAATCTTCCCCCCAAAATGCCTAGGCACATGGCTATAACCACGAGTAATGGAATCATTAATAATGCGGCAACTATTTTAGGAAGTATCAGATAGGTTTTTGTATTAATCCCCATTATCTCTAATGCATCAATTTGTTCACTTACCCGCATATTACCTAACTCACTGGCAATACGGCTACCGGCTACACCTGCTAATACAATACTTACAAGCGTAGGGGCAAATTCAAGAATAACAGTATCTCTTACAATTTGTGCAATAGTAGATGGTGGAATTAACGGGCTTACTAACTGATAGGCTGTTTGTATGGTGGAAACCGCACCAATAAAAACAGAAATGATTGCAACGATGCCCAAGGAACCAAAACCGATTTCAGTACATTGGTGAATAAACTCTTTCCAATACATCTTTCCGTTCTCCGGTTTGGAGAACATTCCTTTAAGCATCAAGAGGTATCGGCCTATGTCGTTGAAAATCGTCATATAATGTGCTAAGATACAGTATGAAAAGAGAAAAGCCATTAGCGATTGACTATTGGCCTTTCTCTGTTATAAACCGTTTATTAACCGGCTCAACTATAAATCTTTACTCACTTTGCGGAATCGTTTCCACCAACGGGATTTTTTTACTATCTCCTCTGTTGAGTTTTTACTCTTTAACTGTGCATCTACTACGGCAACCAGTGCCATATTTAAAATATTGCGAACAGAACTCCCTAGTTGCAAAATATGAACCGGTTTTTTTAACCCTAACAATATCGGCCCTACTGCATCAGCAGTTTCCAGTTCTTTTAGCAGATTATAGGCTATATTGCCAGAAGCAAGATTCGGGAAAATCAATGTATTTACATCTTTATCCGCCAATTCGCTGAACGGATAGTTTTCTTTTATTAATTCTTTATTAAATGCTACGCTAGCTTGCATTTCTCCATCCACTAACAAAGAAGGCATTTTTTCTTTTACAATTTTTCTTGCTTTGGCCACCAATTGGGCTTCGGGAGAATTACTGCTTCCAAAATTGGAATAACTAAGCATTGCAATACGGGGGATGATATTAAAATTGCGTACTTCTTTGGCAACCATCAAGGTTATCTCTGCTAATTCTTCTGCCGTTGGATTAAAGTTAACAGTTGTATCTGCCAAGAACAGCGGCCCTTTTTTCGTCAACATCAAATACATACCTGCAATTTTCTTTACGCCTTCTTCTGTGCCTATTGTGTGCAATGCGGGACGAATTGTATCAGGATAATTTTTTGCCAACCCAGAGATCATTGCATCTGCATCGCCACATTCCACCATCATGCAACCGTAATAATTGCGGTCTTTCATTACTTTTTTTGCCTCATATGCATTGAAACCTTTTCTCCCTCTTTTGGCAAAGAAGAGTTCGGAATATTTATTTCTTCTTTCTTCCATGGCATCGCTGCGGGGGTCAAAAATTGGCAAGCCTTCTATATCTATACCATTGGCATTAGCGATACTTTTAATTTTGATTTCATCACCCAATAAAATAGGGTAGCCAATTCCCTCATCAAAAATAATTTGTGCGGCTTTTAAGATTTTTACATTATCTGCCTCTGCAAATACAATTCGTTTAGGGTCTTTTCGGGCTTTATTACCCAGCACTCTCATCACCTGGTTATCGAGGCCTAATCGCTTATTAAGATCGTTTACATAACTGTCCCAATTAGTTATTGGGTGTTGTGCTACACCACTTTCCATAGCTGCTTTTGCAACCGCAGGTGCTACGGTGGCTAACAATCTTGGGTCAAGCGGTTTTGGAATGATATAGTTCTCGCCAAAAGTGATATTTTTTTCATTGTAGGCCATGTTCACAATATCCGGCACCGGAGTTTTGGCTAACTCCGCTAATGCCTTAACAGCGGCCATCTTCATTTCTTCGTTAATATGCTTAGCTCTTACATCTAATGCGCCACGAAATATATACGGGAACCCCAATACATTATTTACCTGGTTGGGATAATCACTACGACCCGTAGCCATGATCACATCCTTTCTTGCTCCGGTTGCATCTTCCCAACTAATTTCAGGATCTGGGTTGGCCATCGCAAAAACGATAGGATTTTTGGCCATACTTTTAACCATGTCGGCATTCACCACATTGCCAGCACTTAAACCAATAAATACATCCGCATCTTTCATTGCCTGTGCTAAGGTCATTTCTCCTTTAGCATTCGCAAATTTTTGTTTGAACTCTTCCAGGTCGGTTCTTCCTTTATGTAATACACCTTTTCTATCGAAGAGTAAGAAGTTTTCATGCTTTGCACCGAGTGCTTCATACAACATAATACAAGCCATTGCAGCTGCGCCGGCACCATTCACTACAAACTTTACTTTATCAATTTTCTTTTTCTGAATTTCCAATGCATTCAACAAAGCCGCTGCAGAAATGATAGCGGTTCCATGCTGGTCATCATGCATAACCGGAATATTCATCTGCTTTTTTAATTCCTTTTCTATATAAAAGCATTCCGGTGCTTTAATATCTTCAAGATTAATACCACCAAAAGTTGGTTCCAGTGCTTTTACGATCTGCACAAACTTTTCCGGATCTTTTTCATTTATCTCGATGTCGAACACATCTATGTCGGCGAAAATTTTGAAGAGAACTCCTTTTCCTTCCATAACTGGTTTACTGGCTTCGGGGCCAATATCACCAAGACCAAGAACTGCAGTACCGTTACTGATAACAGCCACTAAATTTCCTTTAGCGGTGTATTTATATACGTTCTCAATATTGTCTGCAATTTCTAAACAAGGGGCGGCTACGCCGGGTGAGTAGGCCAGTGAGAGATCTCTTTGTGTTTTGGCTTCCTTGGTTGGTATTACTTCTATTTTTCCTGGCCTTCCTTTAGCATGATATTCCAAGGCCTGTTGTTTGCGTAGTTCGTTTGACATGGTTCAAATTTAATGTTCTCCTTTCTGCACGGTAATCAAAACGGGTTGCAATGTACAAAATAATAATCCGAATGAATTTTGGTAGAAAAAATTTCAAAGCCAATTACTTACCGGATTACATTTTTAAACTGCTCCCCAACCAAGCCATCATGCCCATTCCAATTTCAATCGCATCTTCATCAATATTAAAAACAGGAGTATGTACGCCGGCGGTGATTCCTTTGGCTTTGTTCATAGTGCCCAGACGAAAAAAGCAGGCTGGTATTTGCTGGGCATAGTAGCCAAAATCTTCAGCACCCATGCGTAATTCCGTTTCGCTTACATTTTCTTCACCCATATATAGGGCAGCATTTATTGCAGCATTGGTTGTTACTGTTTCATTGTTCATTACACAAGGATAACCAACATCAATATGAAGATCAACTTCGCCACCCATGGAGTGAACAAAATCCGTAGTTAGTTTGCGCATCAGTTCATGTGCTTTAAAACGCCATGTTTCATCCATTGCCCTGAATGTTCCCATTAGTTTCACTTCATTGGGCACCACATTCGTTGTATTACCGCCATTGAAGGATGTAATGGAAAGAACAGAAGGATTGAAGGGATTATTATTTCTGCTGATCAATTGTTGCAATGCAATTATTAAATGAGAAGCAATAAGAATGGGGTCAATAAATAAATGAGGAGAAGCAGCATGTCCACCTTTTCCTTTCACCGTGAAATATAATTCATCTGCACTAGCCATTACTTTGCCACTGCGAAAACTTAATTGGCCTACTTCTAAAATGGTGTTCACATGCAAAGCAAGAATTGCCTGCGGTATTGGATTTTCCAGCACACCATCTTTTATCATTAGCGATGCGCCACCAGGATTTTTTTCTTCGCCCGGTTGAAAAACAAGTTTCACCGTTCCTTCCCATTCATCTTTTAATTCTGAGAGAATTTTTGCAGCACCTAAAAGACAGGTTGTATGCACATCATGACCGCAGGCATGCATCACACCATCATTCTTTGATTTATAGGGAACATCATTTTCTTCTTTGATAGGCAATGCATCCATATCGGCACGCAATGCAATAATGCGACTATCAGGATTTTTTCCTTTGATCAATCCAACTACACCTGTTGTGGCTTTTACTTCAAATGGAATTCCTAGTTCGGTTAGTTTTCCCTGCACAAACTTTGAAGTTTCAAACTCCTGGTAGCTCAGTTCAGGATTTGCATGTAAATGATTGCGTACACCTACATATTCAGCAAAATACTTTTTAGCGAGGGCTTTAATTTTTTCTTGCATGGCGCAAAAATAGAAAATCCCTGTTGGCTAACAGGGATTATTTGATAAGCGATTATGTAAATTATTTACGGCTGGCTATCATCATTATCATCAATGCCCTTGCCCGACTTCACTTCGATCACATCTTTCATAATAAAAACACCCTTAGGAAAATAGGTGTTCAATCTTCGTTGAAAAGCTTCTGCATCTTTGCGGTCTTTAAAATTGCCGGCTTTTACTTTAAAATAAGGGGATTGGTACCACATATATGCTTTCAGGTCCGGGAAATAAGTATAGATCTTAGTTTTTGCAGCCAATGCTTCATCCCGGTTATTAGTACTGATGATCATTAAACGATAACCTTTATCAGTTCTTCTTCCATCCCGGCTGGTTTCTTCGTTGATCTGTGCTTGTTTTTTTACCAGCAATTCAAGGCGTGGGTCTTTATGAACTATGACCGAGTTGCTGTCAATAGGAGCCGAAACGGTATCCTTTTGTGCAAAACAATTTGTAGTAATAGCTAAAATTGTGAGTGTAATAATGAATTTCATATTTCGTATAAGGTTTCAAAAATCCTACCAAAAATAGGAAGGTTTATTGTTTTTAGTTTTTTGTTATTTAAAGTAAAAAGCTTTCAAAAATATTCAGGAACTTTTGCCATGCAAGAACTACAAACCCTAAACTACAAACTTTTAATATCCTCCTCCTGCGCCTGCAATATTTTCCACCGGGTGCCAGGTTGTTTTTATTTCTTGTGTGTCCATAATAAAGTAAGGTGATTGGCCTTCATCTGTGTACCAGTTTATCTTATCATAGAAAGTAATACGCTTTAGGTTGCTTGCCGATTTTTCCCGTATCATTTTCTGTGTATCAGAAATATTTTCACAGTAAATGGTTGCATTTACATCCATGTGATCTACAAACCAGCTGGCTAACTCGGCTGGTTTGCCTGTTAAAATATTTACAACGCCACCAGGGAGGTCAGACGAATTCAATACTTCGGCGAAGGTAACTGAACAAAGCGGTTTTGTTTCCGATGCTAAAACAATACAGGTATTTCCTCCCGCAATCACGGGAGCTATAACAGAAACTAATCCCAAAAGAGAATCATTTTGCGGGGCTATAATTGAAACAACACCTGTTGCTTCCGGTACCGAAAAATTAAAATGCGATGAGGCAACAGGATTTACGGCACTAAAGATTTGCTGAAATTTATCGCACCAGCCGGCATAATATATCAAGCGGTCGATAGCAAGATTTACTTCTTTCTCAGCCTTTGCTTTGGTGGAATCCTGTTGTACCAACTCATCAATGAATTGTGCTTTTCTTCCTTCCAGCATTTCGGCCATGCGATATAAAATCTGGCTGCGGTTGAAAGCGGCACGGCCACTCCATCCACTTACTGCACCTCTTGCACTTACTACGGCATCCCGAAAATCTTTTCTTGAACTCAGGCACACATTTGCCAACGTTTTTCCGGTAGCATTTACCGGTTGATAATATCTTCCAGATTCCGTTCTTGGGAATTGTCCGCCGATATAAATTTTATAGGTCTTCAATACTTCCAATCGTTTAGCAGAAGTTTTTTTCTCTAAACCATTTTCGCTGATTGAAAGCGAAGATTTTTTAATTACTTTTTGCATATAATAGAACGCAGATTTTTATGATGGTTATGATTTTCGCTGACACATATAATTGATTTTAATAATCATGATGATCAGCGTTCATGCATTTAAACAATATTCACATACGCCGACAACCCATGTAATCCACCCTCTCTTCCAAATCCACTTTCTTTATAACCACCAAATGGAGAAGTAGGGTCAAACTTATTAAAAGTGTTTGCCCACACCACACCGGCTCTCATTCTCTTCGTCATATTGAAAATCTTAGAACCTTTATCCGTCCAAACACCGGCACTTAAACCATATGGTGAGTTATTTGCTTTCTCAATTACTTCATCATCGGTACGGAAAGTGAGAATAGAAAGGACTGGTCCAAAAATTTCTTCCTGTGCAATGCGATTGCTTTGTGCCACGTTGCTGAAGATGGTTGGCCTGCACCAAAAACCTTTTGATGGCAATGCACAACTGCTTTCATACATTTCGGCACCTTCTTTTTTGCCGATAGCAATATATTTCTGAATGATATTTAATTGTTCTCTGGAATTGATAGCGCCAATATCGGTGTTCTTATCCATCGGGTCGCCAACAATTAATGATTGCATTCGGTCTCTTAATTTGCGAATCACTTCTTTCGCTACCGATTCCTGCACATACAATCTGGAACCAGCGCAACACACATGACCCTGGTTAAAAAAGATAGCATTCACCACACCTTCCACTGCCTGGTCTATTGGGGCATCTTCAAAAATGATATTCGCTGCTTTACCACCCAATTCTAATGTTGCTTTTTTATTAGTACCTGCAATGGCCCGTTGTATTATTTTGCCAACATTGGTAGAACCTGTGAATGCAATTTTGTTTACATCAGCATGATTAACGATAGCAGCACCAGTATCTCCGGCACCAGTAATTATATTCACCACACCCGGTGGTAAATCTGCTTCCTGAATTATCTCTGCGAGTTTTAATGTGGTTAACGGAGTTGTCTCTGCAGGTTTTAATACAACGGTGTTTCCTGTTGCCAATGCCGGTGCAATTTTCCAGGCGGCCATCAGTAATGGAAAATTCCACGGCGTAATTTGTCCAGCTACACCCAATGGCTCTGTTGTACGATTGGGGAATGCATATTCCAATTTATCGGCCCAGCCTGCATAATAAAATAAATGATTGGCCGCTGTTGGTACATCAAAGTCCCGGCTTTCTTTAATCGGTTTACCACCATCCAGAGTTTCAACGATTGCCAGCTCTCTTGCTTTCTCCTGCATGATGCGGGCAATACGAAAAATATATTTTGCTCTTTCTTTCGCTGGCATTTTCTTCCACACTTTATCATAAGCATTCCGGGCAGCTTTCACTGCTTTGTCAACATCAGCCGCATTGGCATCCGCTACTTCACTCAACTTTTCTTCTGTTGCAGGATTAATGGTATCAAAATATTTCTTGCTGGATGGTTTTTGCCATTCGCCATTAATAAACAGATCATATTGCTTTTTGATCGTTGCTGCACTTTTACTTTCTGGTGCAGGTGCATACTCCCACGAAGTATCAAATTTTAATTTGATAGTGTTGGATTTCTTACTTGTAACTTTCTTTTTTGTAACCGCCATAATTTCTTTTTTATGTTACCAGCGACATTAACACGGATGAACTTCCGTTGCGTCGCACTCTTCGGGGTTCTGTTCGCTATTCAGCTTTGATTGCTTTATTTGATTTGAGATTTCTCATCTTCCGTAAAATGTTTGCTTTTTAAGTGTCACCAAATCTCTATTATAAAAAACATCTTTTGCTAATCGTTCGTTTAGCTCAATTTCTTTGATTAATTCTTCCCACCCACAATTTGAATATTCTTTTATGAACTCAGACTTAGAAGTCTGCTCAATCTGTTTTTCATTTCTATTGCATTTACAAAATACAAGAGATATGAAGGCTATTGTAATGGTACGTTTCATATTGTATCACTATATATAATCATATATAATCTTCGACCGAAGTCTCCCCTTTAGGAGGACAGGGGTCCTTAATCCACACTAAAATAATTTGCACTTTGATACTGCCCTGTTTTCAACTTCACCAATTGCATCAACACATCATTCGCCAAGCTACTTGCACCAAAACGGAACCATTCATTATTCAGCCAATCTTCGCCCAATACTTCTTTTACCATTACTAAATAATGCAAAGCTAGTTTTGATTTAGAGATACCACCCGCAGGTTTCATTCCAATCATCTTTCCTGTCTTGTAATAAAAATCCCAGATTGCTTCCAGCATTACCAATGTTACGGGCATGGTGGCCGCTGGTTGTATTTTTCCTGTTGATGTTTTAATAAAATCTGCACCGGCATGCATCGCAATATCACTGGCTCTTCTTACTTTATCATACGTACCAAGTTCGCCGGTTTCTAAAATCACTTTCAATCTTGCAGCACCACAGGCTTCTTTAATAGCTGCTATTTCATCAAATACAAAATTATATTCGCCACTATGGAATTTTCCGCGGCTGATCACCATGTCCACTTCATCGGCGCCTTCATTCACGGCGTATTTTGTATCTCTTATTTTAATATCCTTTGGTGCTTGCCCGCTGGGGAAGGCCGTAGCAACTGATGCTACTTTTATTCCTGAATCGCCTAATGCTTTTTTTGCCACTTTTACCATACTTGGATAAACACAAATCGCAGCTACAGTCGGAATATCAGCCAACGCATCATGCGGATGCATCGCTTTATAACAAAGCTGTTTTACTTTTCCATCAGTGTCTTTTCCTTCCAGCGTAGTAAGGTCGATCATATTGAGTACCAGCTTCAGCCCATTTTCTTTCGATTCGTTTTTAATACTGCGTTTGGTAAACCGGGAAGCCCTTTCTTCTACACCTACCTGGTCAATCCGGGGCGACAAGGAAAAATCATGTATCATTTGTGAGGATTTGGCAATCGCCATATATCAAAATATTTGGATTTCAAAGGTAATCAAAACTTTGTGCGAAATGCCGGATAGCTTACCGTATGCAAACCCCTTGTACCACAAACTTTTATAATACGATTACCTCTTATAAAGTGCCTGTTTTAATTTGCTGTAATTGATTTACATTCGGAGTTCTGATTCAGCGCAAGGTTCTGTGATAAAAATCATCTAATAAAAAAACTTACAGCAATGAGAAAAACCCGGTTACTAGAAAAACTGGCGTTACTGACTGTTCTTTTGATGGGAACAGCACAAGTAATGGCACAGGCCACATTTCCCGAGAATGGGATTGCCGATCCAAGGCACGGACATTATGCTTTCACCAATGCTACAATTGTAAAAGATGCAAACACAACGATAGCCAATGCTACATTGGTTATAAAGGATGGAAAGATCGTTGCTGTTGGCACCGGACTTTCGGTTCCTTCAGGTGCAGTAGAAGTAGATTGCAAAGGCAAGTTCATTTATCCTTCGTTTATTGATATCTACACAGATTATGGAACTCCGGTTCGTCCGCAACAACAAGGCGGTGGTGGATTCAATTTTTTTGCTCAACCTCAATTAGAGACCAATGTAAAAGGTCCCTATGGATGGAACCAGGCCATTAAATCCGATGTGGACGTTTTTAAAGTGTTTGGAGTTAACGATGCTGCGGCAAAACCAATGCGGGAAGTTGGTTTTGGTACAGTGCTTACTCATGTTAAAGATGGTGTAGCAAGAGGAACCGGAGCGGTTGTAACATTAGCCAACGAGAAAGAAAATCTTACAATCATAAAAGAAAAAGCTTCAGCTCATTATTCGTTTAATAAGGGAACTTCAACGCAATCATACCCAACTTCTAAAATGGGCTATATCTCTTTGTTGCGTCAGACATTTTTAGATGCTGCCTGGTATAAAAACAAACCATATGAAGAAGGCTTTAATCTTAGTCTGCAATCATGGAATGAAAACCAGGGCTTACCACAAATTTTTGAAGCCAATGATAAATGGGATGATTTGAGAGCTGATAGAATAGGAGATGAGTTCGGCGTTCAATACATCATTAAAGCAGGGCAGAACGAATACCAGCGTATCAATGAAATGAAAGCCACCAATGCTACATTCATTCTTCCATTAAACTATCCGCAAGGACAAGATGTAGAAGATCCGAATGATGCAAAATTTGTATCGTTAGAAGATATGAAACATTGGGAACTGGCACCCACAAGCCCGGCTGCTTTTGAAAAAGCAGGTATACCTTTTTGTATTACTACTGCTGATCTTAGAAGTGTGAATACCTTCTGGGTCAATCTTCGCAAAGCGATGGAATATGGATTAAGTGAAAGCAAAGCGATGGAAGCTCTTACCAAAACACCAGCTACAATTTTGGGTGTGTATGATAAAGTAGGAAGTCTTGAGGCTGGTAAACTGGCTAATTTCTTAATTACAAACGGTCCAGTTTTCAGTGAAAAAACAAATATTCTTTACAATTATGTGCAGGGTATCAAATACAATGTAAAAGACGATTCAAATATTGCAGGTACTTATAATCTTAGTATTAATACGCCAACAGGAGTAGAAAAATATACACTGGATGTAAAAAGTACCAGCTCTGTTGGCATGTTTGGTAAAGACACCATGAATACTAAATTTAGTTTTGATGGTAAGCAAGTGAAATTGAGTTATGCGCCAATGGTAAGAAGACAAAGACCTCCTGGTGGTCCAGGTGGCGACCCTACTCAACCAAGACCGGGAGGGTTTGGTGGCGGACAAGTACCAGCATTACCTGCAACAGCTACAAGGTTAGGTGGTATCAGCAATGGTACAGAATGGAATGGCACTGGTGTTGATTCAGCAGGTAACTCACTTACCTGGACAGCTGTGTTTGTAAAAGCTGCTGATATAAAAATGGATAGCACTAAGAAAAAAGATATACCTGTTGTAGGAAAAGTAAATTATCCTTTCTTGCCTTTTGGCAATAGCCAGGATGAAATACCAAAGCAGGAAACGATGTTGATCAAAAATGCAACTGTATGGACCAGTGAGGGTGAAGGTGTGTTGCAGAATACAGATGTATTATTAAAGAATGGAAAAATTGCAGCTATCGGTAAGAATTTGAGTGACCCGGCTGCTAAAGTAATTGATGGTACCGGCAAGCATGTTTCTCCGGGAATTATTGATGAACACTCACATATTGCAGCTGCTTCTATAAATGAAGGGGCACAATCTGTAACTTCAGAAGTAAGAATTGCTGATAACCTGAATCCAGATGATATTAATATTTATCGTCAGTTAAGTGGTGGTGTTACTTCTTCTCATATACTTCATGGTTCTGCCAACGTAATTGGTGGACAAACTCAGTTGATAAAACTTCGCTGGGGTGCAAATGCAGAAGACCTGAAATTTAAGGATTGGGCGGGGCAAATAAAATTTGCATTGGGAGAAAATGTAAAACGTTCTTCTTCTACACAAGGCAACAACCGCTACCCAGATACAAGAATGGGAGTGGAACAGGTTTTAACAGATGCCTTTACCCGTGCAAAAGACTACAAGAAAAAATGGGATAGCTATAATGCTGAAAAAGATAAATTAGTTAAGGCAAAAAAACCATTGACAGGTTTGAATGCTCCCCGTCGTGACCTTGAGTTAGAAGCATTGGTGGAAATTTTAGATAAGAAAAGATTTATCACTTGTCATTCCTATGTACAAAGTGAGATCAACATGGCTATGAAAGTAGCAGAAGAAATGGGTTATACAGTGAATACTTTCACTCACATATTGGAAGGATATAAAGTAGCTGATAAAATGAAAGCACATGGTGCCTTTGTATCTACTTTCTCTGATTGGTGGGCTTATAAAGTAGAAGTAGAAGATGCTATACCTTATAATGCCGCTATCATGCACAAAACAGGATTAGTGGTGGCAATTAATTCTGATGATGCTGAAATGGCAAGACGGTTAAACCAGGAAGCAGCTAAAACGATGAAGTATGGAGGTGTATCTGCAGAAGAAGCATTGAAGATGGTAACACTTAATCCTGCAAAAATGTTACATGTGGATGATCGAATTGGTAGTTTGAAAGTAGGTAAAGATGCAGACGTGGTGGTTTGGTCAGATAATCCGCTTAGCATTTACGCAAAACCTTTGTACACTATTGTTGATGGAACTATTTATTTCGACAGAGTAAAGGATGAGCAAAAGCAAAAAGAAGTAGATGCAGAAAGAGCAAGACTGGTAAAAAAATTAAATGGTGAAAAAAGAAGTGGTATGCCAATGGCTCCAGCAACACCTTCTTACCAGATAATGCATTCCTGCATGGATCATGGACATAGCCATGGCTTGCTGGTAATTGATGCTGATGAATTTGAAAACCAATAAAAAAATTAGATATGCAAAAGATATTTTTTCTAACGATCATGATGGCATTGGCTGTTTCGGTTCATTCGCAATCGAATGTATTACCAGCGCCGCCGCAAAAAGGCTTGTTGTTTATTAAAAACGCAACTATCCATGTAGGCAACGGAACAGTAATTGAAAATGGAACCATCCAAATCAGAGATGGGAAAATTGAAAAAGTTGGTAAAGACATCACCATACCGCAGGATGATGTGCAGGTGGTGGATGCCAAAGGCAAACATGTTTATCCAGGTCTTATTTTACCAACCAGTACATTAGGTTTAGTTGAAACAGGTTCTATCCGTGCATCGAACGATGTTCGGGAAATTGGTGACCTGAACCCGAATATTCGTTCTATTGTAGCCTACAATACAGATTCAAAAGTTATCAATACACTTCGTTCAAATGGTATTCTTGCTGCTAATGTGGTTCCGCAAGGAAGTTTTTTGGCTGGTACATCATCCGTTGTTCAATTAGACGCTTGGAATTGGGAAGATGCTGCAGTTAAAGCAGATGGTGGAATGCATTTGTATATGCCATTGCTCATGGCTCGTCCGGGTGGAGGAAGAGGTGGATTTGGTGGCGGCGGCCCAAATGCTGGTGGTGCACAAGCAGACCCTGTAAAAGATGGGTTTGAAAAAATTGAGAACCTGAAAGCTTTTTTCCGGGAAGCAAAGGCTTATATCGCTGCTACTACCCGTGAAGAAACAAATTTGAAATATGAAGCAGTCAAAGATTTGTTAGCGAAGAAACAAAAACTATACGTGCATGCCAGCACTGCCAAACAAATGTTGGCTGCATTAGATTTTGTAAAAGAATTTGGTGTTGATATGGTAATTGTTGGTGGTAGCGAAAGCTGGCAGATAGCCAGTTTGTTGAAGCAACATAATGTGGCAGTAATTCTTCAGCAAATGCATAGCCTGCCAACCACAACTGACGATGATGTGGATCAGCCGTATAAAACAGCAGCTATATTGCAAAAAGCAGGAGTGCTGTTTGCAATTTCGGATGATGATTCACAAACCCGTGGCCGTAATCTTCCTTTTAATGCAGGAACTGCAGTTGCTTTTGGATTAACAAAAGAAGAAGCCTTAGCTGCTATCTCATTGAACTCTGCAAAAATTATGGGAGTAGCTGATAAAACTGGAAGTATTGAAGTAGGAAAAGAAGCTAATATTATTATCAGCTCTGGTGATATACTGGATATGAGTACTAGTAATGTAACTGATGCTTTTATCAAAGGACGTAAGATCAATCTGGATGACAAGCAAAAACAATTGAACGACAGGTATGAAATTAAATATGATCTGAAGAAGAAAGGGTTCTAAAAAAGTTAGAACAACAAAAAAATCCCGTCTTGCATTAAGCAGGACGGGATTTTTTTATTGCGAGCTAGTATTATTAATTATTGCGGCATTAATTCTTTACTAACCGTCATTATCCAGTCAGCCCATTTTTTTGCTTCATCTGGTGTTTTAGCTAATTTCATTCCTACTTCAGTAGATTTTGAAGACCAATCCTGCATTTTTTTAGTGAGGTCAGCTAATTTGGCAGGGTCTTTCATTCCAGCTTTGTACTCAGATATAAAGGCGGCATAGTCGTTTGCAAATTTCTGTACTTCAGGATCAGAGAAAGTTGGCACACCTGTAGATGCAGATGTAGTGGTTGTCGTAGTTGTTGGCTCAGTCGTAGTTGTTGGCTCTGTTGTTGTTGTGGTAGTTGTTTCCTCAGGCTTTTTCTCATCTTTTTTGTCTTTGCAAGATGTCATAATGCCGGCAATCGTAACTACTAAAAGTAATTTTTTCATTTTTTTTGATTTTGGTTTAATGAATAATGACAACAAACGTATTGTTTTTTTTGATATTGTGAAATAGTTAAAAAAAATGGTTGTTCACATCATCTAAAATAAAAAGGCTGCAAGTTTTTGCAGCTTTTTAAAATTTATAAGGTGTTAATACTAAGCATCTTTACCATGGCACTGTTTGTACTTCTTTCCACTTCCACATGGGCAGGCGTCATTACGGCCAATTTTGGGAGCAACTTTTATAGGCTCATGTTTTATTGCTACTTCAGGTCCGCCTGGTTCAAACTTATCTTTTTCATTAGCAGCATAATCTTGTCCTGCATTATCTACCTCATCTTTATTGGCCCGCATTTTACTCATATCCGTTTTTTGCTGACGGCCTTCTTTTAATGGAGCATTTTCCTGTTGAATAGGAATAGAGGAGTGACAAAGGAAAGAAACAATGTTCTTATTTACCTCTGTATTCATATTGCTGAACTGGTTATACGCTTCCATTTTATAAATAATAAGCGGATCTTTTTGTTCAAGGTATGCAGTTTGCACACTTTGTTTCAAATCATCCATTGCACGAAGGTGTTCTTTCCATGCATCATCGATCACAGCCAGTGTAATTGTTTTCTCTAATGAATTGGCTAACTCTGCACCATTTGAACTGAGTGTTTTATCAAGATTAGCCAACACATTTAATCCCTTACGACCATCACTAAATGGAACCACCACATTTTCTATGTGGCTGCCCTGTGTAAGACGAATGTTTTTGAATACAGGGATAGCCTGTTTTTGTAACTCTCCCTTGTGTAGATTATATTTTTCTGTTGCTTCGTTATACAATTTGTCTATTAAACTATTTACATCAGTTTTCTTGAATGTTTCTTCCTCAATCTTTGTATCTAACCCGAAGTTTACAATACAAGCCATTTTAAATCCTTCAAAATCTTCTTGTTCCCGGAATGAATCAATTAAGCTTCCGGCAACAGCAGAGAAAGAAGTATCAATATCTAATGCAAGGCGTTCGCCAAATAATGCATGGTTTCTTTTTTCATAAACAGCATTTCTCTGTTTATTCATTACATCATCATACTCCAGCAAACGCTTACGGATACCAAAGTTGTTTTCTTCAACTTTCTTTTGTGCCCGTTGGATACTGTTACTGATCATGCTGTGTTGTATCACATCGCCTTCTTTGTAACCTAATTTATCCATTAAGGAAGCAATACGTTCGCTACCGAACATACGCATCAGATCATCTTCTAATGAAACATAGAATTGAGAAGAACCGGGATCGCCCTGGCGACCGGCACGGCCACGCAACTGTCTGTCTACACGACGGCTTTCATGACGTTCTGTACCAATAATTGCTAAACCACCTGCTTCTTTTACGCCTGGCCCAAGTTTAATATCGGTACCACGACCCGCCATGTTAGTTGCAATAGTAACTGCGCCGGGCAATCCAGCCTCAGCAACTACCTGTGCTTCCCTGGCATGTTGTTTTGCATTCAATACATTGTGCGGAATTTTTTTCTGCTGCAACATTCGTCCCAACAATTCGCTTACCTCTACGGAAGTAGTACCAACAAGGCAAGGACGGCCTGCATTTCTTAATATTTCAATTTCATCAATTACGGCCTTGTATTTTTCTCTCTTTGTTTTATAAACCAGATCTTGCTTATCATTTCTTACCATTTTCAAATTGGTAGGAACATTCACAACGTCTAATTTATAAATACTCCATAACTCTGCTGCTTCAGTTTCGGCAGTACCCGTCATACCACAAAGTTTGTGATACATACGGAAATAGTTTTGTAAAGTGATAGTGGCATACGTTTGTGTAGCGGCTTCGATCTTTACATTCTCTTTTGCCTCTAATGCCTGGTGCAAACCATCGCTATAACGACGGCCTTCCATGATACGACCAGTTTGCTCATCTACAATTTTAATAGCACCGTCTATTATTACATATTCCACATCTTTTGCAAACATGGTATATGCTTTCAATAATTGCTGAACCGTATGTATGCGGTCGGCTTTCTGAGAATATTCATTCAGTATCGTTTCTTTCTGCTGCAGTTTTTCATCCGCACTCAATTCACTTTTTTCTACATCTGCCAGTTTTACTCCAATATCCGGAAGTACAAAGAATTCTGAATCTTCACCAGTTTTGGTAATCATATTCAGACCTTTTTCAGTCAGATCAACAGAGTTATTCTTTTCATCAATATGAAAAAGCAATTCTTCATCTACGATATGCATATTCCGCATCTGGTCTTGCAGATAATAGTTTTCTGCTTTCTGCATTTTTACACGGATACCCGGCTCACTTAAAAATTTAATTACCGGGCCATATTTTGGTAAACCACGATGTGCCCTGAATAAATACAAGCCACCTCCTTTTGCATCATCATCACCTTCGGCAAAACGTTTTTTTGCTTCGTTCAGGCAGTTACGAACAATGCGTTCTTGTTCTTGTACTAATTGTAAAATTCTGGGTTTATGAATATGGTATTGTTGGTCATCTCCTTTAGCAACAGGACCGGAAATAATTAAAGGAGTTCTCGCATCATCGATCAACACGGAGTCAACTTCATCAACCATGGCAAAATGATGTTTGCGTTGCACCATTTCATCGGGGGTGTGTACCATGTTATCACGCAGGTAATCGAACCCAAATTCATTATTGGTTCCATAAGTAATATCTGCGAGGTATGCTTTTCTTCTTTCTTCTGTATTGGGTTGATGTTTGTCAATACAATCAACCGTGATGCCCAGCCATTCAAAAATGGTTCCGTTCCATTCCTGGTCACGACGGGCCAGGTAATCATTCACTGTTACAATATGAACACCTTCGCCGGGTAATGCATTCAGGTAAGCCGGTAATGTAGATACAAGGGTTTTACCTTCTCCCGTTGCCATCTCCGCAATTTTTCCTGAGTGTAATACAGCACCGCCGATCAACTGCACATCATAGTGCACCATATTCCAGGTTACTTGCCCGCCAGCAGCAGTCCAGGTGTTTTTGAAAGTGGAAGTGGAGCCATCAATCGTTATGTAATTCTTTTTGATACTTAATTCTCTGTCCAATTCGGTGGCGCTAGAAACTATATCTGTGTTCTCTTTAAAACGACGGGAGGTTTCTTTTACTACTGCAAATGCTTCCGGGAGTAATTTTTCAAGTATTACTTCAATTTCTTTGTTGCGGTCTTTTTTTAATTTGTCTACTTCCTGGTAGATGGCATCTTTTTCCATCAGTTCATTGAAAGGAAGTGCTTCAGCCGCCGCATTTTTTTCGGCAATTCTAGCATCAATTTCAGACAGGTGTTCTTTGATACGCTGACGAAACTCCTGTGTTTTGTTACGGAGCTGGTCATTGCTGAGAGACTGATACGAAGCAAACGCTTCGTTGATTTTGCCAACATAGGGTTCAATCTTTTTTACATCTTTCTCTGACTTACTGCCGCCAAAAATTTTTGAAATAAAACCAAGCATAAAATGAGTGTTAGTGGGTATTCTTCTCTTGAAAAATTTTATAGAACTTAATGTTGTCAAAAAAAGTGCTACATGTATTATTGAGCCAATTTGACAGCATTTTTACCCCAATTATCGGGGTTGGCAAAGATAATGTAATTGAACTAGTGGGGATACCTAATGAGTATTAACCTTTTAAAAGAATTTTTATGAAAAAATACATGCTGTTTTTAGCAATTGCAACGGTGGTATTGGCAAATCATTCCAAGGCTCAAGATTATATTATAACCTGGAAAAATGATACAATTGCCTGCGAATTGCCCGGCGATGCTAAAAAAATGGGATTTAAGCCGGCCTGGAAATATGAAGACGGGCATGAGAAAATAATAACTGTTTTTAAAAACGATTCAATACGGATAGTAAATGCAGGCGAGATAAAAGGATACAGCCGCAAAGAACACGGTAAATGGCTTCTTTGCGATGGTTTTTTTGAGGCGAAACAAATTATTAATACTGCACAAAGTAAACGGACTCTTGTTGAAGAAAAAGGTTCGGATAAGAATCTGCAGTGGCATTTTCTAAACAGAATAGTGGAGGGAAAATACGCCACATTATATATTCGGTATGATTCTGATGGCCAATGTATTTTTGCTGCTTATTATATTAAGAGGCACGGAACCGAAGCAGAAAACACCGTAATACCTTTTTTTAATAAAAAGAAAATGATAGAGCTGCTAAGTGAAAGTGATATTGCCAGCGAAATGAAAGCATTTAAATATAAAAAATCAAGTAAAGGATTTGCAGAAATTGTTAATGAATATAACCGTTTGAAAGAAGCCGCTGCAAAAAAAATGTAACCATGAATGTTGAGTTCATTTATTATTTCTCAGTGTGATTTAATCTTGCTCTAATGAATTTGGCAAGTTTTAATTCTACTTTGCTATAATTTGCAGTCATGTTAAGGAAGAAATTAGAAAAGAGGCAGTACTTTTTATTTTTAACAGCTATGGTATTGGTGGCTGTAGGTTGTAGAAGTAAGGATAGGCCCGCCAGTAGTTTTAATGCTGAGGATATTTTCTTTGATTATAAAATAAGTGGCAGGGAGACCGATGACAAGCTTACCGTTTTGCTGCAGTTTAGAGAAGGGGAAGAAGATGGCAATGCAATATCCATTGCGGAATGGGGCAAAGTGACATTGGATGGAGAAGAATTGATGGGTGATAGCTCTAAAAGAACAGGTTTTTTTTATGAAACACATAGGGCAATAGGCGATTTTGCCGGGAAGCATACCATCGTTTTATCTGGTGGGGAAGAAGAGGAGTATAAAGAGGATTTCGATTTTCAACGGGTGGAGTTATTAACTGAAGTTCCGGATACATTAGCCAGGGAAGAATTGGTGTTAGAGTTTGCAGGTCTGGAGCCGGAAGATTACCTGCGGGTGTTAATCGTTGATACTTCTGTAATAAATGAAGGTATTAACCGGGTAGATACACTTCAAAATGGCAGATTAATTATAACTTCCGAAGACCTTCAAAAGCTGGAGAGCGGCCCGGTCCAGTTGCTATTTTTCCGGGAGTTGGTGATACCTACGAAAGCCAGCACTAATAAGGGTGGCAGAATATTGATTACTTATAGCCTAGGCCGGGAGTTTTTTCTGAAAGATCAGGCTGAATAGGAGAGATTTACACATCTAAGTAACAACCTTACAAAACGGGGATTATTATTTTCATTTCTCAATGGAATTTTAGCTTCTACGCCGTACTTTTGCCGCCAATTAAGCAAGCATTATGGCAGGCCAATTAAAAGAGGTAAGAAATCGCATCAAATCAGTACAAAGTACACAGCAGATCACTAAAGCCATGAAAATGGTAAGTGCGGCAAAACTACGCCGTGCCCAAGATGCAATCATCCAGATGCGTCCGTATGCGCAGAAATTGCAGGAAATGCTGAGCAATATTGTGAGCAATAGTGAAGGGGAAGCAGGAATGAGCCTGGCTGCTGAACGTCCGGTTGAAAAAGTGTTGTTTATTGTTATTACCAGTGACCGTGGATTGGCAGGAGCTTTCAATGCGAATACTATTAAACTAACCAAAGCTACTATCGCCGAAAAATATTCCGACCAATACAAAAAAGGCAATGTAACCATCTGGAATATTGGTAAAAAAGGCTACGAGCATTTTCTGAAGAACAATTATAAAGCAGACGCTACTTTCAAAGATATTTTCCTGAATCTGACTTTTGAAAATGTACAAGCCGCTTCTAAAGCAGCTATGACCGCCTTCGAGGAAAGACAATTTGATGTAGTGGAAGTGGTGTACAGCCAGTTTAAAAATGCCGCTACGCAGAAATTTGAAGTAGAACGTTTCTTACCAATTCCTAAAGTGGAGAAAAAGGTGGGAGCGACAAAAGCAGATTTTATTTACGATCCATCCAAAGAGTTGTTGATAGCGGAGTTGATGCCTAAAATTCTAAACACTCAATTATACAAAGCTGTTTTGGATTCCAACGCTTCTGAACATGGTGCAAGAATGACCGCCATGGATAAAGCCAGCGAAAATGCGAATGAAATGCTGCGCAGTCTGAAAATTTCTTACAACCGGGCAAGACAAGCTGCCATTACTACCGAATTGACGGAGATTGTGAGTGGTGCAGCGGCATTAAATGGGTAAATCCCTATCTCCGAAGGGAAAGTAGGTTCAGTATTTGTTTTTCTTTCTAACAATGACACAACACAATTGTTAATAAGTGTGTTTTCGTCTTCCTGTCAGTAATATTAATTTCGTTCAAATCGTTTTGAGATAACAACATGGAAATAACTAATCTGATACCGCATATAGAGGCCTTGATCTTTGCCAGTGATAAAGGATTGTCCACTCTTGAAATTACGGAGATGGTAAATAATGCCCTTGGCTATATGGATGATAAAATTTCATTAGACCAGGTGGAAGCAGCACTCGAAGGAATTACTGAGAAATATAGCGCCGATTTTTATCCGTTTGAAGTAAAGCAAAGTGGCGGTGGCTGGCAATTTTTAACCCGCAAAGAATTTCATAAAACAATTGCTCAACTAAACGGCGATAAGTTTTTAAAAAGATTGTCTGCAGCCGCATTGGAAACATTGGCCATTATTGCATACAAACAGCCGGTAACCAAAGGAGAAATTGAAGCCATCCGTGGTGTAAGCTCTGATTATGCTGTGCAAAAACTATTGGAAAAGGAATTAATTATAATTAGCGGCAGAAATGAAAAAGCAGTAGGTCAGCCATTGTTATACGCTACTTCAAAAAGCTTCATGGATTATTTCGGTATTAACTCAGCGGATGAATTGCCTAAGATAAAAGAAGTATTGGCAGAGCAATTAGTAGAGCCGACAGTAATGAAAGATGTGCATGAAGAGCATGCAAAAGCAGACGAAGCAGAGGAGAATGATACAGAGACCGAAGCATTGGTGGTTACTGATAGCGGCGAGTTGATAGTAAACAATGAACAAGGCGAAGGAGAAGAAAGTTAATTCAACATCTTTAGAATATAGTATGGTGCGGTTTTTTGCTGCACCATTTTTTTGCCCTTGCTTCAATATCTTCGCAACTATGCCAGCACAATTATCCATCGAGCAATTAATACAAGCAGCAAAAGAATTTGGAACACCTTTGTATGTCTATCATGCGGAAAAAATAAAAGAACAGTATCAAAAACTGACGGACGGATTTTCTATTCTCGACACTAAGTTTTTCTATGCCAGCAAGGCGTTGACAAACATCAGCATTCTCCGCTATATAAAGGAGATCGAGTGTAATGTGGATTGCAGTTCTATCAATGAAGTAAAACTGGCGATACATGCAGGTTTTGAACCACAATGTATTTTATATACTTCCAATGGAATTGCTTTTAGCGAAATTGAAGAAGCCGTAAAAGCGGGGGTTCATATAAATATCGACAGTCTTTCCAATTTAGAAAAATTTGGAAAAAAATATGGGCATAGTTATCCTGTTGGTATAAGAATCCGACCTAATATTATGGCAGGCGGCAACCTTAAAATTTCTACCGGTCATGAAGGAAGTAAATTTGGAATACCTGTTGAACAATTAAATAAGATCGAAGAAATAGTAAAGGAAAATAAAATTTTCATCCGCACTTTACACATACATACCGGAAGCGATATAAAAGATGCGGATGTATTTGTAAA
This sequence comes from Bacteroidia bacterium Ga0077558, assembly GCA_001464625.1. Classification (GTDB taxonomy): domain Bacteria; phylum Bacteroidota; class Bacteroidia; order Chitinophagales; family Chitinophagaceae; genus JJ008. The sequence continues at coordinate 62,791 of LNFJ01000094.1, forward strand.
AGGAATAGAAGTATTGTTTGAATTGATCCCGCATTTTCCGGAATTGGAAGTGATTGACCTCGGTGGTGGATTTAAAGTGCCGTATATACCCGGCGAAAAGGGAACTGATATAAACTTACTGGCACAAAAAATTAAAGAGACTTTCGATAATCATCCAATAGCTGGCGGAAAAAAATTTCAATTGTGGTTTGAGCCGGGGAAGTTTTTAGTAAGTGAATGTGGTTATTTACTGACAGAGGTTACTGTAATGAAAGAAACGGCAGCTGCAACTTTTGCAGCTGTTGACAGCGGTCTTAATCATTTAATACGTCCGATGATGTATGATGCGTATCATCACATCAATAATATTTCTAACCCTGCGGGAAAATTAAAATCATATACAGTAACCGGTAATATTTGCGAAACAGACACCTTCGCTGCTAATAGAGAAATTAATGAAATAAGAGAGGGAGATTATCTTGCTTTTCTTAACGCAGGTGCTTATGGTTTTGAAATGGCATCCAATTATAATTCAAGATTTAAACCGGCAGAAGTATTGGTGAGAGATGGTAAAGTCCGTCTTATTCGTAAAAGAGATGAGATGAATGATTTGTTGAAAAATCAGATTGAAGGAAACATTACCAACTAACTTTTGCACATACATAATGTTGAATAGAATTCATGCAGTACAAATGTGCACCTCCAATTATTCGCTATCGCTCAACTCGGGGCAAACATTAGGAAAGACGATACCTGTCCCGACACATTCGAGAGTCGCAATAAGCTTATTAAATAATTTGTATTAATTAATTACTGGCTTTACTGTAATCGTTACCGTCGTTTTTGAAGTGACAGGCAACGTTCCAAATGATGCTTCAGTATTGCCATTTGATTCGGTCGTCATTGTTTTTTCCTTCATTATGCCTGTCAATCGGTCAATGATAATTTTACCAGTTGATTTATTATTCATGGTAGTGGTTGTTTCACTGCCCATCATTTCTGCTTTACTAACGGTGAGGGAGCTGGTTGCAAAATCAACAACAATAGTGGAGTCATTAATGTCACTTATTGTGAACGCCTCATCAAACTTACCGTTTTGGTTAACATAGGAATTAGTCCATGGCTCACCTTTTCCTGTTTCCGTTTCGGGGAGTATTTTAAAGAAACTTGCTGCTCCTTTTTGTGGAGGCTGCACCAGGTCAGTTACATCTTTTAACATGGTAGTAATAATCGCCATGCGGCTATCTGTTTCTGCCAGCTGAATTTTTTCAGGAATTGCCATCATCACTTTTCCAGTTGGATCAATAACTATATCATATTTTTTATCCAGTAAATCTTTTACGGGTTTGCCAAACTGGCCATTCAGATCTTTCTCATCCTTAGAGTCTACTTTTCTTTTTTGTCCCATGCCATCAAATGAAAAGCTTATTTGATCAATTAGATGTTTAAGGGTAGTGTTGTCAGCCGTAGAATTAGTTACTGTAAAAGAGTGATTTGCATTAGCATCTACTTTAAAGTCGATTGCCTGACCCATTGCCTGCTGGGAAATAGTGGTATTGGTCTTCATTTCAATTTGAAAAACCTGTCCTTGTTCAAATTTTAAACTACTTGCTACTTTTTGACCAACTGCTGCGTCTGCAAATGCGAGAAATGTAAATGCAATAATGAGGGATTTCATACTGATTTTTAAGTTATGCTCAAAGTTGACGATTCCCTGCCATAATCGTTGCAGAAAGTGGAAAAATATTAATTGTATCAGTTTTTATTACTGCTTTTTATTCCTTTTAACTTACTATTTTTAATTACGTTTTAACCTTCCTGTCGGCTGACAGGCTAAAATTTTTTACTATGCCAATAAGAATGACTGATGACCCCGTAGATCCTAATCAACAGAACGATGATGGCGGCGGAGGTGGTGGGAGACCAAATTTTCCGGGTGGCGGCGGCGGTGGCGGCCTGATGTCGTTGCTGCCAATGTTATTGGGATTATTTAAAGGAAAAGGAATTTTCGTATTACTTATTCTCGGTGTTGGTGCTTATTTCTTGCTAGGTAAAAGTGGTGGATGTAATGTAGCTGATGTGGTGAAGCAATTCTCGCAAAGCGGTTACAATTTCAACCCGGCAGAGTTTAATAAAGCATCTGTGTATGAAGGGTTGGAAGATGATGCAGGAAAAAACCCATTACCGGAGGCTGTATCATTATTGAAATATGCTCCTGATCGTGGAAACCAGGGTCAGCAGGGGAGTTGCGTAGCCTGGAGTTGTGCATATAGTGCGCAAACAATTTTAACAGCTGCTGCAACAGGGCAAGATCCTAATCAAATTGTTTTCAGTCCTTCTTATTTATATAATCAGATTCGGTTGGAAGGTTGCCAGGGCTCTTATATTCAACGAGCAATGGAAAGTATGAGCCGCAATGGCGGTGTTCCACTTAGTCAATATCCTTACAATGATCAGGATTGTGAAAGAATGCCAGGAGAATCCGCTAAGCAAGTGGGCAGACAAAACTTAATTCATGGATTTACCCGAATAACCAATGGGGATAATATCAATGAAATAAGTGTAAGAGGTATAAAAGAGCACTTAAATAAGAATGCACCGGTTGCAATTGGTATGATGGTGGGGCAAAGCTTTATGCAGGATATGATAGGCAAAGAATTATGGACACCACAAGGTATGGATGGATCACAAATGGGAATGGGTGGACATGCCATGACCGTTATTGGATATGACGATAGAAAATTTGGCGGTGCATTTCAGATAATGAATAGCTGGGGACCAGAGTGGGGTAAAGATGGAGTTGGTTGGGTCCGCTACGGCGATTTTAAAACGTATGTACGAGAAGCTTATGGCATCGATCCATTGCCAAAGAGAAGTGAAGTAGCGAACATTCCGCTGGAGTGTACAATCGGTTTAGTAAATAATGAGGGAGGAAAAAATATTCCATTGAGAGTTGCTGGTGTAAATATTTTTCAAACAGTTTCACCAATCAAGATTGGTACCCGTTTTAAAATGTCGATCAATAATGTAACGGAATGTTATATCTATGTTTTTGGAAGAGATACTAACAATACGAGTTTTGTTTTATTCCCTTATTTGAAGCAGGGAGAAACTGTTTCTAAACACTCACCGTATTGTGGTATTACTGGTTACCGTCTTTTTCCGAAAGCACAGTCATTTGAAGCGGATAATATCGGCAACAGCGATCAGATAGCAATTGTAGTAAGTAAAGATGAACTGGATTATAATGCATTGAATGCTGCGATAAGCAATAGTCGTCAAGGCGATTATCTGGGTAAAGTGAACGAAGCATTGCAAAGTATTATGATCCGTTCTGCCAGATTTAGTAATACAAATGACGGAACTATTTATTTTAAAGTAGATGCTAATAGTAATAAGGCGGTAGCTTGTGTGGTAGCTATTGATAAGCAATAGAATTGACACTATAAATAAGAAAATGAGAAAATATATTATAGCAGTAGCAGGTTTGTTTTTGTGTTCCGTTTCCTTTTCTCAGGATATGACAAAATTCAAACTCTATAATCCTGAAGCCAATGCCAAAAAGGATATTGAAGCAACAGCAAAAGAAGCAAAGGGTGCCGGGAAACATGTAATGATTCAAATTGGTGGTAACTGGTGTGTATGGTGTGCAAGATTCAATGATTTCGTAACGAAAGATGCATCGCTTGATTCCTTAGCGAAAGCCAACTATGTGGCCTATCATCTTAATTATAGCAAAGAAAATAAGAATCTTGAATTATTGTCGAAGTACGATTTTCCGCAACGCTTTGGCTTTCCTGTTTTTTTAGTGTTGAATGAAAAGGGTGATCTGTTACATACACAAACCTCCTGGTATCTGGAAGCAGGAAAAGGATATGATAAAGAAAAAGTAACGGCATTCTTTAATGACTGGAGTAAGAAAGCATTTGACCCTGCACAATACAAAGAAGAATAAATGAATCCTAACACACCAGTTTTTATCAAAATATTAAAACATCCGTTTAAGTTCAGGATGTTTTTATTTTCCAAACTACCGGCTGCCTATTTTGCAGGAGTAAGAGTACGGGAGGCGGACGAGCAACGATGTGTGGTGACCGTTCCATACAAATGGCTGTCACAAAATCCTTTTCGCTCCACCTATTTTGCTTGCTTAAGTATGGCAGCTGAAATGAGTACAGGTGCATTAGCAATGGCGCATTTGTATAAAATTAATCCACCGGTATCAATGCTGGTAGTAAAAGTGGAATCCGAATATTTTAAAAAGGCAACTGGCAGAACAAGCTTTGTATGTGAGGATGGCGGACTTTTTGACAAGGCAATAGAAGAAACAATCGCAACTGGTGAAGCAAGAACAGTAAAAGCAAAATCAATCGGAAAAAATAAAGACGGTGAAGTAGTAGCAGAATTCTACATTACATGGTCGTTAAAAGTAAAATCAAAAAAATGAAAATAGCATTTCACGGAGCAGCAAGAACGGTGACAGGTTCAAAGCATTTGCTAACATTAAAGAACGGAAAGAAAGTTTTGTTAGACTGTGGTATGTTCCAGGGATTGGGGCAAGAAACAGATGAACTGAACAGAGACTTTGGTTTTGATGCAGCTGATGTAGATGTTATGATACTTTCACATGCACATATAGATCATAGCGGACTTATTCCCCGGCTGGTTCAATTTGGATTTAGAGGAAGAATATTTTGTACACCTGCTACTAAAGATCTTACGACCGTACTCTTAGAGGATTCTGCTGAAATTCAGGAGGGTGAAATTAAGTACAGTAATAAGCGCAGAAAAGCAGAAGGGTTACCTTTATTGCAACCACTATATACAATAGAAGATGCAAGACGGGCGGCTGACCGGTTTGATGTACAACATTATGGTAAGTGGTTTACAGCTATAGAAGGAGTGGAGGTGATGTTTACTGATGCGGGTCATATTATTGGAAGTGCCTGTGTGCATTTAAAGGTAACCGAGAATGGTAAACAAACCAGAATAACTTTTAGTGGTGATATTGGAAGATACAGAGATGCTATTTTAAAATCACCAGATACTTTTCCGCAAGCTGATTATATTTTAATCGAGTCAACTTATGGTAATAGTTTGCATGATACACATGTAACTACACCGGATATGGTGCTTGCATGGATTGAGAAAGCTTGCTTGCAGAAAAAAGGAAAACTTATAATGCCGGCATTCAGTGTAGGCCGCACACAAGAATTATTATATGCCTTAAACCAACTTGAATTAGAAAACAGGTTGCCCGATCTTGATTATTATGTTGATAGTCCGTTAAGTATTGAGGCAACAACTATAATTAAAAATTACCCGGAATATTTTAATCGTACTATTCAAAAAATAATGAAGACCGACAACGATCCTTTTGGATTCAAAGGTCTTCGTTATGTACAAACTGTCGATCAATCCAAGCAACTCAATTTTCAAGATGGTCCGTTTGTTATCATCTCAGCAAGTGGAATGGCAGATGGTGGCAGGGTAAAACATCATATCAGTAATAATGTGGAGAATAGTCGAAATACAATTTTATTTACCGGCTATTGTGAGCCTCGTTCTTTGGGAGGTAAATTATTAGCTGGAGATAAAGAAGTAGGTATATATGGTGTAAAGCATGAAGTGCATGCGGAGATCGGTTCTATTCGCAGCATGAGTGCCCATGGCGATTATGAAGATATGAGCCAGTGGCTGGCTTGCCAGGATGCCAAACAAGTAAAAAAGATTTTCCTGGTGCACGGCGAGTTTGAAGTGCAACAAGATTTCAAGAAAAAACTTGTTAAAAAAGGATTTCTTGAAGTTGAAATTCCTTCTCAACATTATGAAATAGGCCTTACTTAACCATTTTTGGGTATTAATTTCCGCAATGCTGGTATATTCTTTCTTCTTCAATAATAGCGAGGAATACTTTCACATCTCCTTAATAAACTGCGCATAGTTTTTGTCGTTTATAGTGCAGGTTTATAATTCACATAAAAAAAAGGAGAAACTATGAAAATGAACCTGAAACAATGGAGCGGATCATTAGCCATCGTCTTCTTGCTTGCAAGTTGCGGCACTACGGCTCACATTGAAAAAGACGACAATACAGATTTTTCACGTTACAAAACTTTTGCCTGGGTTGATAAAGATGAAAATGGCAAAAGAGGCGGCGACTTGTCAGAACAGAAAATGAGAGATGCCGTTAACAAAGAGTTAGAGAAAACAGCCGGATGGAGAGAAGTAAAAAATCGTCCGGATGTATTACTGAGTTATGATGTGTTGGTAGAAAGAAGTGTTAGAGAGGATAACAATCCTGTTTACTCTAATCCTACTACAAGGGTTTTTTACAATCCCAGAACCCGTCGTTATGTTAATGTGTATTATCCTTCACAATTTCTTGGTTATGATAGAGATCAGCGGGAAGTGAAAGAAGGAACAGTAACCATTTCTATGATTGATGCTAAATCAGATAAAACGGTTTGGCAGGGATGGACGACGGATGAAGTAAAAAACAGAAATCTAACCAGTAAGGAAATTCAGAATAGCGTTAAAGCGATTTTTAGAAAATTTGATATTGCTAAAAACTAATTTTCGGTACGGACGGTTTCGGACAATGGCCCCTTCTCTGTTGAAGGGGCTTTTTATTACCAAACAACCCAGTTAAATTCTATATTCTCTCTTCTTGAAACAGGTCGTTGTTTGCCTTTCGTTAATTCGCTAACCTTTTTACTAACATAGTTTTTTAACTCTGCTACATCCACCCTTCTGTCAGCATTGCCACCATCCCTATCAGCCATCACTTCTTCTATTCCTTTTCGAATGCAATAAGTAAATACGCCATTGTTCCATTTTTCAGATTCAAAAGCATATTCCATTCCACCGGCAGCAGAAATGACAATAGCACCATTACCTGCTGAAATATCTGCAAATAAATTTTGCATAACCTCATAAGAACTGTTAGCATCTACAGCTGCTTTTTTATCTTTTACAATAAGCCCTCTTGATGCAAATCCTGATACGGAGCCATTATCCGTAGCCGTATCTTTTATAGTCGTTATCTTGTTTTGTTGCGCAAGCATCTCTTCCTTATCTAATGCACCGGAATGGCAAGCATCAATTAGCAATAATTTCTTTCTTGCAGGTATTCCATCCAGTAAGGCTTCCAGGTCTTCATACTTCAAACCTTTTTGAGTTGGCTTTTTAAAATCAATATCATACGTAGCATAATAAAAATCAAGACTATCGCTTAGTAAGCCATGTCCATTTACGGAAATAATTACTTTGTCATTAACGGTCGTCTTCATTAATTTTTCCCGGAGAGCTAATATGTTTTCTTTAGTTGCACGACTATCAATCAATGTATCTGCTTCAAAATTTGATTTAAATATTTTTCCGAAAGATGTAGCGAGGTCCCGAACATCTTTGGCCGCAAACCGAAGATTCATCGATGTGTCTTTATAATTGGAAACAGCGATTCCAATAAAATAAGTTTTGGCAGGAGTGGGAGGTTTGTAGCTGCTGCTAATTTCTATTGTTTCTGTTAGGGAGATGGCACCTTTACTATTGGTGCAAAACACTTTCACTAGATTTTTATCTGTAGAAAGGGGCACTTTTACTTTCAGTGTAGTTCTATTTGCATTGCTTGAAATGACTTTTCCTGCTGTTCCAAAAACAGGGCTGTTATTTACCAAAACCTGTAGTGATTGCAGCGGATATTTTGCATCATAACATTCTATCTCCATTTCATACTCACTTAATGATGTTGCGGGTTTTACTGTAAACCGATCTTTTAATCTAACAACGGGCAAATGAACATCATCACCTAATGAGCTTTCAGTAATATCCAGCTTCTTCAATCTTTTTTTGTACGCAGCATAATAGGAAGTGATGAGGCTGCTATCTGCTCTGCCAAGTTGCTTCAATACTAGATCAGGCCTGTTAAAACGGGTATCAAACTGTTCAAAACCGTAACTGTTATTATTCAAATTGAACGTCACGGCATCTAAGGTATTTTTTGGAGCCAGGTAATTGCCTTTACTATCAGCGATCATAAAATCTTTGCCTCTGGGAGTAAAAATGGTTGCTATTTTATTGCCAGTAGCTAAATCATACATATTCACTTTACAATCAAAGCCACCGGTTGCTAAAGTTTTATTATTATGGCTAATTGCCATCATCCCATTTTCATAGTCATGGTCGTACTTTTCGTAAAGCACTTTATCTGTTTTCGTATCGAGTGTAACAAACTTGTCGGCAATTTGAACTACGAGATAGCGGTAGTCGTATGACATTACTGAGTTATAACAAAGCTTTTTGTCCTTATATACTTTTATTTTTTTCAATAATTTTAGCGTAGTCGCATCATATTTATATACTGCCCCATCTCCGCCAGGAACATAAATAAACTTTGGTGTTATTTCGAGTGTCAAAGCATCTTCTGTCATAATACTGTCCAGAATATTTCCGTTTTTTACATCAATTATTACTATCCTGTTCAATATCTCTCTTGCAAAAAGTCTTTGCCGTATACTATCATACCTAAGTGCAGAATATCCTTTCAAAATTTTATTTTTACTTTTATTATAAACATGGCTAAATATTTTTTTATAAGTTGCCAGTTCAAACCCTGCAATCGTTCCGTTATCGCCTCCTAAAAACACATATCGATTATCCGCTGACAATTCGAAATGGGTAAGCTTCTCCGTAGCATCGGGTAAGCTAACCTTGCCAACAAATTCTTTTTTTGTATAGTCGTAAAATTTAAGCGAAGGAAGCTCTGTATCTGTGTAAATCCCTATATTTTCATTATTAAGCAGTATATAATTATTTTGAAACGACAACGCACCGAAGTATAGGAACGATGTGCTTCCATTTTTTAAATTCACTTTTGATACTCCGTCATGAACAATTGCCAGCTCATTGTCGTCTTTTGTAAATTGAATATTTAGCGGAAGAGTATAATATGTTTTTATATCCTTATGGCTTAGAGAAGAATTAGATTCAAAATCCCAATTCGAAAAATTAAAAATGCGAATGGGGCCTCCATCAGCTAGTCGTCCCGCTAAGTAGTTGCCATCCGGGCTAAATTTAACATCAAAAAGTCCATAGCCATCAGCAGAGCTATATAGATAATTTCTTTCTTTTAAGGTTGCCAAGTTAATAATGCATAGACTATCGGCACCTAATGCTAGTGCAAGTGTTTTACTATCGGCACTAAATGAAGGTGTGGCATAAGTGCCCCAGGAGCCGTTGCTTTTTGCATGCGCTTTAATTCTAAAATATCTTTTTTTGTTTTCCAGGTCCCATACATTCACCAAGCTATCGGAAGTAAGACTGCACATATATTTTCCATTGTTGCTAACCCAAACACCTATTACCCTACTTCTTTCTTTGTACCGCCGGTCCCAGTCTCCTGTTTCTAAGTCCCATTTATATACCAAACTGTCAGATCCACATGAAAAAAGCACCGTACTATTTGCAGGCGAAAAGGCAAGCCCGGTTATGGAGGCATTGTGTACTTGCAGTAAAGTTTTTGCAATTGCACCAGTACTTATGTCGTAAAATTTAATTAATGAATCTCTTCCTCCGGCTACTAGTTGTTTACTATCCGGCGTAAATATTACAGCCATCTCTGGCCGCCTTGTATTTATTGTTTTAATCAAAGAGTAATCATATGCATTCCATATTTTTATTGTGGAGTCGTAGGAAGAGCTTACCAGGTAACGTCCATTTGGACTATATTGTAAAGCATAAATATCACTTGTGTGGGCCGTAAAAGTTGAAATTTCTCTACCCAATGTCACATCCCATATCTTAATAAATTTATCATAGATCCCACCAGTAGCCATAAATCTGGAGTTGGGCGAAATAGCAATGATATAAGGAAACAAATGTCCCGTTTGAACGGATACTTTTATTTGTTCACTGCTGCGGAGATTAGCAATAGCACTGATTGCCCATCCTTCGCCTTCTTTATTGCCTGATTGTATAAACTGTGCCAGCGATTTTTTGAAAGAACTATCAGCTTTTTTATAATTACCTAATTTTTTTTCGGTAAAGCCGGTAAGATAATTTGCCCATCCTTCATTCAGTTTATCATTTAAAGCAAAGCTGGCATCCTGAATCAACTGTGCCATGTATTGTGCAGAGTCTATATTGTCTGCATTTGCCATCAGCATACCTTCATTGAACCATCTTACAATAAGTTCGTTATCGGTAATATCTTTTGATAAATTTCCTGCCAATTTTTTTCTGATTATAGAAGTTGGTTGTTTAATAAGAAAGGAACTAACCACTGCAGGATCCATAGGTGTATTATTAATAACCCAGGTGGCGTAAACTTCAGAAAATTTATAGGGTGTTCCCATATACTTTCTCGGAAATGCATTTACGAAATCTAAAAAGAGTTTTAAATGGTCATCTGTGCTATTGGCCATTGCCTTTATGATATTTTCTCCGGCAAAAATTCCTTTACTTCCTTTTACTTCTGCATAGCCACCGCCTGCAACAGTATCTTCTGCTAATATCCTTACCGCTTCATCAATCTGATTTTTCATTATGCGGGCAATATCATTATTGGTAAGACTATCTGCATAGTAATACAAGTAGCGGGAATTATAAATCGGTTCCCGATAATTGTTTTGAAAATAAATTAAACGATTTGCAGAAACACTAATAGCAAGATTTTTCCAGCTAACAGGTACTCTTGTTTTCAATTCAACCAAATCTCCGGGCAAAACTTGCAGTAAAGAATCATTAGTAGCATGTGCTATCGTGTAATTATTACCAACTTCCCTTGGATAACAGTTAACCAGTCCGTAGGGTCGTTGAACATCTTTTGATTCCCATTTTGAAATGATGCCGCCTCTTTTTACCGAATCGGTAATTCCATCATATTTACCGGCTTGTATGGTAATACGAATTGAATCAGCAGAAATTACTTCCACTTTAGTGACCGGGTAAAAGATAGAGGTTTCTTCTGTTGCTGCAATTGCAGGATAGTTGAATAGCTGATTGTTAATACTGATGGAACGATGCAAATCATTTAATTCTATAAAAGCAGTTTCAATATCGATATCTATTCTGTTTGCACGGGACTGGCGTAGGGCAAAACTTAAAAATCGATGTGTATTTTCAGGATCTTCTTTTTTTTTGTAACACCTTCCAATATTCAACATTACTTGTGCAGATAAAATATTGGTATAATTTTCCTGTTTGTTATTGCGAATCCATTGTAAAGCTCTAAGATTAATAACAAGCGATGAATCATAATTTTTAACAGCGTAAAAAGAATCAGCTTGAGAAACAAGGGAGTCCAGGTGTTTATATTCTTGTGCAGCGGCTTTTGGCAACAAAGCTGGCAGAAAAAGTAAGAAAATTATAAATCTGCCAATATGCATCTTTTTTATTTTAGAAGTACAAATGTTGTAATGCTATGCCAATATATGGCCTTGCAATCTATTTAACTATAGTGGCATTTTGTGCTTAAAATCATTTTAACGTTTCTGTGGCTTTGTCAACTACAGACTTTGTAAGCTGATTCAATTTGTCTTTAGTGCCGCTTATTTCGAACTTAGTTTTTATAGCTTTATTTTGCTTCACATTTACAGTTATTGTAATGCCGTCTCCTTTTACAGTATAACGTCCACTTAAGGAATAGGCATCAGGAGAATTAGTAGCAGTTACATATACAATTTTGCTATCTGATCCCCTTGTTGCCAATTCATTTAATTGGAGATTAACCATTCTGCTAAATTCCAAATCATCATCGGCAATAGCCTCATCGCTATTTTGAAAATTACTGGCAGCGAACAATGGTTTCTCTTGTGGCAAAATAATTTTAGCCATTACTTCCTCATCAACCACCCCGATATTAAAATTGGTATTGGTAACAACTTGTGGTTCCTGTCTTGCACCATTTTCTTTTGAGAGCTCTGTCACTGTTTTTTCAGCGGCATTAAACCAGCGGCTTACATTCAGGTATTTGCCATCTTCTAATATATCCGGTTGTTGCTTAATTGCTTTTAGTAAAGAATAGGTAAGTAGACCCTGCGAATATCTCCCCATCTCATAGGCACTTTGATTACTTGCCGAAGCGGAGAGTATAAACAAACCAGATTTTTCATTTAGTTTATCTATTGCTTTTACCTGTTGCGCTGCATCATCATCTCTCGCTGCCATATAATTTTGCTCATCAGCACCCATTTTTACAAAATCTTTAATGGCTTGTCCACTATTGCAAGCATCAAATATTAGAATACGTTTTTGAGCTTTTATATTTTGTGGCTTCATCCATTCGGTAAGTTCTGCCGTGCTGATGCCAACATCGGCAACCGCACTGCCAGCAGTTAAAGATGAAGCATCTGCGGTTAGAAAATAAAATTGCTTTTGTTCCCCTTCCATTACCCCATGACCTGCAAAGAATATCAGCAGAATATCATTGGCAGTAGCCTTTTTGCCTATTTCTTCCAGCGTTTTTTTGATACTGTTCTTTTCAGGTAGCTGGTATCTTTCTTTAGCGGTGGTGAGATTATACATAAACACATGTTCTTTATTATCTGTGTTTAATAATTTTTTAGCTGCATTGGAAACCGCAGCAGAAATATCAGTAGCATCTTTAGCGGCATATTTCAGATCCAGTTCGTCTCCTTTGTAATCGCTTACGCCAACCATTACTGCATACAAGTTAGGTGGAGTAGTAGCCTGACTGCTTTTATCTTCTTTTACTTTAAATCCACGGGAGGATATTGTATTGTCTGTTGTAAATGCTTTTACTGTTACCTGGTTTTCTACACCAGCAATAAAATAAGGGCTGAGTTCAGTTTTTCTTATAATCAACTCATAGATGTTACCATTCATTTTTAATTGTGCAGGCTTATATGTTTTGGTAGGATTTCCATTAATGGAAAGAATTGTTTCTCCCAATCCTCCGCGGCGGGGAATTATTTTAAAATAGTATTCATCTGCTTTGCTGCTGGCATCTTCAATTTCAGGTGTAAGGCCACAAATACTTAACTGCTCTAATGTTTTTGCATTAATGCTATCGCCACTGGTAATCCTTTCAATTAGATTAGGAACCCACAATTGATTTTTTGCCTGGTCCAATTCTATCACTTCTTCTCCGCAAACAAAATAGAGCATTTTACGGGCAGCTTCAGTTCCATCATACCGTCCAAAATTATCTTGTACTAAAAAATCTGTATTGCCAGTAACAAAATGTTTGTAAGCCAATTTTACCTGGGGTAGTGTGTACACTTCCAATGCGTCATCAGTAAACACATAGAGATATTTGCCAGATTTTCCATATGTAATTTCATTGCCTTTAAGTTTTAGTACCGTTGCTCCTGATAATAAGTTGTGTATTCTAATATTGTCGCCAGAATGTACCACCAGGATTTCATTACTTACAAAATGAAACTCTATGCCTTTTCCTGGTTCATTGAGTTTTGTAACAATAGTTTCCTCAACATTGACTATAGGTGTTGTCACAATTTTCCCATTCGCATATATTAGTTTCAGTTCGTTTTTATTGGCTGTAAAACCAGCATAATTTATATCACTCAAGGTTGTAACCAATTTTCCTGAAACTGTTTCCCAAACCTGCAAAAGTGATTCGTTGTTATCAAAACATAGGAAATATTTTGAGTCGGAGCTCATTTCTATGGTATGCGGATAAGCTGTTCCCACGGTAACGGATTGAATTAGCTCTTGAGTGGCTACCGACCAGATTTTTACTTTATTACTTCCTCCCGTAATAATATACGCACCATCAGGACTGAACCGTTGTTCCGTAAACATGCTAATACTATCAATAGTCAACAACCGTTTATTGTCAGACAATCGAACAAGCTGCACTGTAAAATTATCATCGTGTAAAACATATTTTCCATTGGGGCTAAACTTGCTGAATGATTCATATGATCCTGATGCATCGCTTAGTGTTGTTTCATCACCCCCTTCTGCATTAAAAACAACACTACTGGCTCTTCCGCCTGCTACTACAAAAAGGCTATCATTAGCACTAAAATCTACACTGGTGGCCCACTGATTATTAAATAGTTTTTTGTGAAAAACAATTTTGCCAGTAGCTGCTTCCATTTTTCGTACTACACCATCTCTTGAAGCAGTCAAAATGTATTTTTCATCTTTAGAAAGTTGCAGCGCAGCGAGCCGTTCATTATGTGAACCATAAGTCAGTTCTTTTTTTCCTGTTGTGGCATTCCAACGGCTTAAAACAGGGTCGTAGTTTCCGGCAAGAATGCTGTTGCTTTTTTTAAGATAGTTTAGAAAAAAGAGAGATTCATTTCCTGATTGGAAATAGAAAGCCAATTTATATGTATCAATATCCCAAACACTGCAATACCCACTTTTATCTGCAAGAGCAAAAGTTTTTTTGTCGGGAGAAACTCGTATTTTATAGATCCAGTCTTTATGGTTTTCTATAGCGCCAACAAAGTTGCCAGTCTGTTTATTCCATATCCTCGCAGAATTATCGCTGGATGAAGAAATTATATTACCATCGGGAAGAAATTTTGCATTCCAAACAGTATTCGTATGGCCGCTATACTCCACTAATTGTTTGCCGGTTGCAGTTTCCCAAAGCCTGGCTGTAGAATCATCTGCTGCAGTTAGTAATTCAATATCATTATCGGAAAATTCTACATCAATTACCCGGCTTCGATGGCCTGCGAGGGAAGCTGAAAATTTTCTTTGTTCTATGTCCCAAAGTTTTATGGTAGCACCTCCATACAAAGCAAGCATTTTACTATTGTTGCTAAACTTTAGTTCGTCATTAAAATAAGTCTGTGCAATGGTATCGGCTAATTGTAGAGTAATGGCGTTATATATTCTTATACTAGATCCACCTTTTTCGCCATAATATTGACCACAAATCGCAATCCATTTACCGTCTGTACTTACAGCAAGTCCCGGAGAGAAATCATAGGTCCCTAAAATTGTTGATTTGCCTGTTCCAATATTGTAGACTTCTGCAGGCGTAAAACCTGTAATAACAAGGTTCTTATTATCTGCAGTAAAGGCCATTTCGGTGGGATTACCACGATTAAGGCTTGCTAATAATTTTCCGGTTGCCGTTTCCCATATTTTAATTTTTCCATCCAAATCACCCGAAGCAATTAATTTTTCATTTGGACTTATGGCAACAGCTTTAATCTCATTGCCATTAGCACTGGGGAGTATCAACTCGGGTTGTTGTGCCAATAAATGAGATATACAAAGCACACTACAAACCAGGGAAATTAACTTGAAACCTCGCATCAGCAAATTTTTTGAAAAATTACCACTATTAGCATGCTTTTCCAATACCGTATGCAGGGTACTTTAAAATTTGGACTACAGGGGGCACAAAAAAACCGGCTATATTAGCCGGTTTTTTTGTAATTCGATTAACAGTAGTACCAATATTTGTACCAGTAGCAATAGCCATAGCCATCGCAATAGTAATACCAATAGTAGCAAAGTCCGGCACGGGATGCTTCCGGAGCTTTATACTTTTTTTGAAAAGCTTTTACTGCAGCAGCAAGTGATTTTGCATTAGCAGCTGTCAATGTTTGACCGGCTTTGTAAGTTGTTCCGCCAACTGTAGCTTCAGGAGAACCGCCACGGTTTGCGTCAAGACTCGCATTAGATACCATGCTTAAAAAGCCGATATCGCTGTCAGTTAAAGTTGTGCCTGCCTTCATAGCAGATACTGTTTTTTCTGCCTGGCCAAATACTACTGATGCCATCAGCAGCAAAGAGGCCGAGAATAAGAGTTTAATCTTTTTCATTGTTGTTTTTTGTAGGTGATGAAATTTGATGGTTTTTAAATATATGCTTTTTTAGCAGATAAAAAATTGGACTGTTTATTCAAACAGGTTATTAAAAAGTAAATTTATTTGTCTTATCCGATCTTACCAATACTCTATTTTGAGTAGTCGCTTTAACTGTTTGGGTAAAGTTTTTCTATTTCATTTATTCTTACATAAAGTTAGTAGTGGAATAACCTGTTTTCAATACCCAATAGCAGGTATTTATTACCAGGGGTTAAAATTATTTTTCTTTTGTAGGGATGAAAATAAATTCACTAAAGGCGTCTGTATTTCCAAAATCGGCCATATGAGGCGATATTTTTAGGGTAGCGGTTTCATTGAGGCTGGCGGTCTGCAATACAGCATTAATATCGCCCAATGTAACAATACCGTTGGAACCTTCACCTTTTGCCCGTAGCACCTGTAACAGAAGGTTGGCAAACGGCGAATGGCGGCCAGCTTTACCATCAAATGCAGGTTCGCTGCCGACAGAGGATAAAAATTTTCGGGTACGGAGCGGTAATTTATCTTTTAAAAACTGCAGCACATTTTTATTATTTATATTGGTAGTGGTTGTTTCCCTTTTTGCATTGTCAAAAGCTTTGGCATCAAAAGTGCCGCCGTGGCAAACATCCAGCAACACCAGTACCTGCCTGGCTGGAATATTATTCAGCATTTTTTGCAGCTTGGCATAGGGGATATAGGTGTTACGAACCGGGTCGTCATCAATTGACCGGGAGTCTGTACAAACTATAAAACCATCATCCAGCAATTCATTATCCACATCACCGTGGCCAGCAAAATAAACCACCAGTTGATCATTAGGTTGTGCAATACGATAGTATTCCCTGATGGCCTTATAAATACTGTCCATGGGTTTGTCTTCTAATAATTGTACATCAAAGCCGTAGGAGTTGGATAATTCATCAGCTACTGCACGGGCATCTTTTATAGGGTTGCTGAGTTTATTCCATCCTTTGCCTTTATAATTATCGGTACCTACAACAAGGGCATATTTTTTGGCGGTCAGATTAGTTAATGTTTGCTGAAGTTCCTTTGGTTTTACCTTCATTCCTCTAGTGTCACTCTCTCCATCACCAAATATTTCTTTGTAATCCTGCAAAAATTTTTTCTCAAAGAAAATATCAAAATAGTCGTAGGGGAACGACTTGCAGGTATATTCTTTATCTTTTATAGAGAAAGCTATTTTTGCTGCCTTGCTATCATCTCGGAATATATCATAAATGTTGTACGTGGTATCCAATGAAGTTATATAATAATTAATAGGACCTTTCCTGATGGTTTCTCCATTACACCCTACAGCATCCATCCCAATACGATTGGGGAAAATGATAATACGGTTTTTGTTGAGAAGACTTGCAACAGTAGGAGAGTTTCTCATTAATGTTTTTACAAACTCAGTTTTAAACTTTTCTTCAGTACCAGTTTCGGAAATAAAGAGTTGATTATTAGCAGGTATAATCTGGATGTACTCTTGGAGGACGTTTATTGAAATAAGATCATGGTTAATTTCCTCAATAAGATCTTTATGCTTACTGCTATTTCCAAAGAGTTCTCTTTTGTAGCCTTTTTTTTGGTAGGGGAAAAAATAGGTAACCTTGTTACTGCTTGAGTCGAGCACAAGAGGAAAACTATGGCCGTTATAATTCAGAATAAAATAATCATTTGCCGAAGATTTAGCGGCGATCTCCTTTAACGCATTAATAATTTTTTCTTTTGTGGCACCACTATCAAGCAATGTATATTCATTATATAAAGTTTCGGAAATCTCATTACCAACCACTTTATCTAGCTGCTCTTTAAAAAAAGTTGAATAGGACTGGGCATCGGACTTGCAGTTTGTCAAATACATAAGGGCGCCTGAATATTTATCAATACCAATTGATAATACCCAAACTGAACCGATGGAGTATTTATTTCTGTCTGAGGCATTGTATACTTGGTTAAGTCTTAGCAATGATGATAGTGATCTATTGGGAACATTCGATTCTTTAATTTTTTGCCCATAATTAAGGATAAATTTATCGATTACCTTCTTAGAATCATAAGTGACAATTTTCATCAGGGTGTTGTTAAGAACATAAGCCTGATCGGTAAGTTGAAATTCATTATCAAACTGCCATACGCTATCAATTGAAATAGTGTTTTTGAAAATCAACCTGTATGCTTTTACTCCACCCCTTGTAGAGTCTATAAAGCCTTTCAAGTTGATTATAGTATCATTTTTTATAAATTTTTCCATCCATTTAGCGGACGAATAATACATGCCAGTACCAACAATATAAATTTGGGAAGGGTTGTGTTTTTTTAATGTTTCCGGATATTGATGTGCTGCCAACACATAAGTTGTAGGTCTTAGAACACCAGGATTTCCTAAAGAATAATTACTGAAAAACAACCCGTTAACCAGTAATATGGCAACCACAAGGTTCGCTTTACAAATATGTAAATTCATAGTTGCTAATTTCCTGAAAAGATATAACTATAAAGACATTCTTTCAATACCCAGCAGAGGGTACATTATCTTCTGCAAACTATATTATCTTTAGCTATAATAAAAAGGTTCAGGCAACTTCTTTTGGCCGTATAATGTCTGAGAAAGGTATTTTAATAATGAAACGGAATAGCATTTTCATATTATTGTTTTTATTGGGCTGTTTTTTGCAGGCCATGGCACAGCCTGATGAACGGGGTTTTAAAAAAGCAGGCGATACCGCAACAGCAAAGGGTAATGTATATGCTATTATCGTAGGCATCAGCGATTATAAATTGGTACCCGATCTACAGTATGCAGATAAAGATGCACAATCATTTGAAAGTTTTCTACTGAGTGATGGCGGCGGCAAAGTGCCGGCCACCAATATTGAAACGTTTTTGAATGAAAATGCAACCCGTACCAATGTGGGAGATGCCATTTCGGTATTGGCCCGTAGGGCCAAACCTGGCGACAGGGTGTATTTCTTTTTTGCCGGGCATGGTGATATGGAAGATCTGACTCAAATTGAAAATGGATTGTTACTATTACACAATAGTCCCAATGGAAATTATTTTGGTATGAATGATGATGTGCTGGAAATTTTAGATCTAAAAAGATATTTATCTCCATTAGCACAGCGGGGAGTTGAAATGATATTTATTGTGGATGCCTGCCACTCCGGGAATTTAAAAGGTGGGGTAGAAGGAGTGTCACAAACAGCATCTGCCCTTACCGCTGCTTGGGGCAAAGAGTATAAAATTCTTTCTTGCCAACCCAATCAGCTTTCCCTGGAGAGCTCCGAGTGGGGTGGAGGCAGAGGCCTTTTTTCGTTGCAACTGGAAGAAGGATTGAAAGGCCTAGCAGATATGGATAATAATGGAACGGTTAGCATGTTTGAATTACAGAGCTATATTCAATCCAATGTGGCAAAATATAGCGAGGGAAAACAAATTCCCTTAGTTACCGGCGATTTAAGTAAACCAATTTGTAAAGTTAACCCTACCATACTTGCAGCACTAAAATTAGAAAAGGCTAAGAATTATCCCATACTTGCATCTGCTAATACAAAGGGTAATGATGATAAATATGTTGATTCGCTGGACCCTGCCGGGAAGAAATTATATGCGTCTTTTAAAAATAATATTGCCGAAAAAAGGTTGGTCGCACCAACAGATACCAATGCATTCAGGGATTATCGTTTGTTTGAAAAAAGCTATCCGGCCAGTCCGCTTGTAGTACAGATGCGGCGCAACCTCGCTGCCGTATTAAATGAGAAGTTTAATGGCATTGTATCTCCTTTATTAAAAGGACAAAGAAGCTATTCTTCAAGGG
Source organism: Bacteroidia bacterium Ga0077558 (assembly GCA_001464625.1). Taxonomy (GTDB): domain Bacteria; phylum Bacteroidota; class Bacteroidia; order Chitinophagales; family Chitinophagaceae; genus JJ008. Next base: position 82,396 of record LNFJ01000094.1, read on the forward strand.
AAGAATGCGGATTGGTGGCAGTCGAACTGGATAGTTCGATGCAATTACTCGGTAGCCAGCATTATATGTACACCAACATTAAAGCCCGCAAATTATTCATGGATGCGATGGCTCTTACCTGGGCCTTATCGGAGAATGAATATAATATCTATATGAAGCCTGCGGTAGAAACATCAATCAAGTTGTTGGAACAATCGGAACTATTGGAGCCGAATGCAGCTTATACTTTGGATGCATTAGGCATTCGTTATATATTCTTGTATGAGAATGATAAAGCAACAAAAGCTTTTCAAAAATACCTTGATCTGCGGCCCAATGATTTAATGGCTCGTTATACCTTGGGTATTACTTATACAAACTTAAAAATGTATGATAATGCAGAAAAAATATTTGAAGAGCTTTTGAAAGAAAATCCGGGATGGCTGGAGCTAGGAGTAAAATTGTCAGATGTTTATCTTAACAACAAAAAGTCTAAAAACGCATTAGCTATTATCAATACAATTATCGATACCTCTACTTTATATAAGGGGAATGGATATTTTTTTAAAGGAGTGTACTATTCCAGGAATAGTATGACGGACAGTGCCATCTACTATTACAATCTTGCTAAAAAGGAAATGGGGGCTTGTGATATTTGCGATAATAACATCGGGCATAATTATTTTGTGAATAACCAGTTGGACTCTGCCAGGAAATATTTCAAAAAACTTTTGGAGATTGATAGCCTGAATGTGTTTGCCAATTTTAATATGGGTACCATTGAAGTATTGGAAGGTGATATAACTAAAGCTTTTCAGTCATTCGTTAAATCGGCCGTATATGCACCTGCATTTCTGGAAGGTTATGTAAATAATCTTCAACTATATTTTGGTAAAACATATACAGCAACAGACGAAAAGGAGTTTAAACAATTTAAAGAAATACAGTATATTTTTAATATGCAGTACTTGTCCTACTTATCTATCTTGTATGGATATATTCGGGATTCTGCATTGTTGTATAAAGGAACCGGGGTGCAGTATTTTTTTGATCAGGCCTTTGTTTATAAACAACATGATTTGTACACATGGTATCATCATGCCTGTTACAAATCGCTAATAAAAGAAAAGCAGGCTGCATTGGCAAGTTTGGAAAATGCGTTACGTCTTGGCTATGGAAATTATTTTACACTTCTATATGATGCGGATCTTTCATTTATTCGCAATACTCCGGAGTTTAAAAAACTCATCCAGAAATATTTCCCCAAAGAATCTGCTGCTGCTAATTAAAAGTAGCTTAGCACCTTGCTAATAATTTCATTAAGGTTTATTTAACTGCGTCACAAGTGTAATTTCGGTTACAACAGTATCTTCTTGTGTATAAACACACCAAAAGCACTGTTATGAAACGTTATACTTCTCTTCTTATAGTATTTTTACTTTCTTATTCAATAAGCTTCGCAGATGAAATTGCCTTTGAAAAAAATGCCAGCTGGGCAGATGTAAAAGCCAAGGCTAAACGGGAGAACAAAATGATATTTTTTGATGCCTATACTGCCTGGTGTGGCCCTTGTAAATACCTGGAAAAAAATGTGTATACAGATGCAGGCGTAGCTGCTTATTACAACCAATACTATATAAGCGTAAAGTTTGATATGGAAAGGGGAGAAGGTATAGAGTTGGCTAAAGAATTTTCTATTGACTCATACCCTACATTATTATTTTTTACTGCAGATGGCAAACTGGTTCATAAATATATAGGAGCAACTGATGTGGCAGGGTTTAAAAGCCTTGGTGAAAATGCGGCAGATCCTTCTAAACAATATATAGTAATGAAGGAGCAGGCTGCCAGTTTAGCATTAGCTGATGCTGCATTTACCAAATGGGCATTCCAGGCAGAAAGGTTACAAGATGGGAGATATAGGGAAAATCATTAGGACATACTTAGCAGGAAAGGATGATCTTCTTGCCAATAGAGATGTAGCTATTACCGCATTGTTGCAGGCGCCAGAACTTACCGACACTCAGTTGAATTATTTAATAAATAATCCTGCCCGAATCGGCGAATTGTTGAAGCTTGATGCCCCGCAAACCGCTTCTTTGTTATACAAAAGAATTTTTAACCAGGCAATGACTGTTTACCAAAGAAGCGGCCAGCAAGTAGATTCTTTTGCCATAGTTATACAAAAATATGCTCCTGCAAATTGTGAGTATGCAATGAAAGATATGTTGTTTAAAGAAGCTTTGCGGGCCGATAAAGATATAAATAAGGCAACTGCTTTATTAATAGAATATATTGATGATAAGAAAGCTCCCGTAGACATTGCAGCAATAGCTGGTTGGTTTGAGGAATTATCGGCAGTGATTGATAAAGAAAATTCACAACGGTTAATTAATAAGCTTACCAGTTTTGTATTACAGGAAAGTGATAAAGGAAAAGAATGCTATCTGTTCCTTATTCAAATGAGTTGCTATAATACTATTGGCGACAAGGCTCAGGCAAAAACGTATGCTTTGAAAGCTTATCATGCTAAAGAATTGCCAGAAGAATATAAGGAAATGCTTAAAGCAACATGGGGCTTTACTGATTCTCAATAATCCAGGTCATAATGAATTGCTCATTAGCTACACTATTATAAATACCCATAAATGGGTATAGTTTTCCGCTTATTTAGCAGCTAAATTGTGTAAATAATGAAATCTTCAAAAACAGCTGGCTTATTTAATACAAAAAGGAAAGTAACTTTTTTTTCGGGGTATACAACTTTTCAGACTCTGATCCAATCAATACTAGCGGTTCGCAGGATTATGTTGGTTGTTGTCCCCAAAACACTTTATATTAGTACTTAACCAGTCTCTCAGATGGTTTTTACAAATAAAGGCATTAAAATCGTAAAAAGTAACCACCAATCTCTAAAATAAAGGCAATGTCAAAACATTTTATTATCACTGCATTGGCTCTCGTTATTACCAGCCTTGCCATGGCGCAAGAAAAAAGAGCACTTATTATTGCTATCGATCAGTATGAGCCACCAACAAATTATAAACCCGCCAGTACTGCAAGGTCAAATTTCAGAAATTTAGATGGTTGTGTAAATGACGGCCGTTCTATGCAATCTGTTATAGTTTCCAAATTTCAATTTGATGCAGGCAATGTGGATACCTTGTATAACGATGCTGCAAACAGAGCTGCCATTCTTAAATCAATGAATGATTTATTAGCTGAAAGTAAAGCCAATGATATTGCGTTTATCTATTATGCCGGACACGGAAGCCAGGTGCCTAACAGCCTTGCAAAGGAAGCAGATAAAAAAGATGAATCAATGGTGCCTAGTGATACCTATAAAGAAGGAGTGGAGGACATCCGGGATAAAGAACTGGCTAAAATCTTTAATGCTTTTATAGATAAAGGAGTAAAGCTAACGGTGATAATGGACTGCTGTCATAGTGGATCACTTTCCCGTGGTCCAAATGCTCCCGGTAAATCAAGGTTTATTGCTGATGCAAACTATGATGCTAAAGATGCTTCACAACCAGTGCCGCCAGAAACAAGATCAGAAGGAAATTTTCTTATAATCTCTGCAGCACAGGATAATGAATTTGCACAAGAGCAGCGGGATGAAAATAATATTCCCCGTGGCGCCTTCACTATTGCTTTAACCCAGGCTTTGGAACAACAATCTGTAAATGCATCGGTAATAAATTTATTTACCAGTTTGCGGGCCATTTTAAAAAGTAATGGAAAGAAACAAGAACCTGTATTGGCCGGTAAGCCAGAAAGACAACAACAAACATTGTTTGGTATTGAAAAAGGAACTCTTCCGGATAAATCATTAGTTGCTATTTCTGGTTTTGAAAACGGGAAAGTTTTCTTGCAAGGCGGTTTTGCGTTGGGATTAAATAAGGAAAATGAGTTGGTAAAATATAATGGAAAAGATATACTGGTTAAGGTGGAAATTGATTCTGTGATGGGAGTTAATAAATCAAGAGCCAAAATAGTAAAAGGTGATATTAAAGATTTAAAGGCCGGCAACTTGTTGGAAGTAACCAATTGGGTATCTTCTGCAGCGCCACTATTAAAAATATATGTTCCATCTGCAAATATGCTCTACGAGGATGTTGCAAAATTAGCTGCTATTAACAATGAATTACGTCAATCAAATAAAATAAACTGGATCAATAAACTGGAAAAAACAGATCCTTATACTACCGTTTATTACGATGGCAATAAATACAGGGTAAATGTAGATGGTAAGGATGTGCCAGCACCATCCAGTCTTACTGCCGCTAATCTCTTACAGTTAGGTAAGCAAGATTCATCTTTCTATTTTGAGTTGCCTCCATCCAAAGCATTAGCAGATGCAGTAAAAGGAAAATTACGAACTAACAGGAGTATAATGATTGTTGATAATTCTTCCGATGCACATTATGTTTTATACGGAACAATTGATGAGAATGGAAAACCTGCTTACGGATTTCGCCGGGCACAAACATCATCCAGAGATAGCCTGGAATCGATGCCGGTACAAACAAAGAGTTTTGTATTGAACGATGCTGGTAATGACGCCAGTACTTCTGTAACGGATAATTTATATGACTATGCAATGCGTCTTTCTAAAATAAGAGGATGGGTGCAGTTATCAGGACCAAAAGATGGAGAAAGTAATTTTCCTTTTCATTTGGAAATGGTAAACAAAGGAACGGGTGCCACCATAAATAACCAGGAATATAAAGTAGGAGAGAATATTGCATTTAATCTGGTGGCTAATGAAGGTTATACCGGTGCCAACAGGGTAAAACGATTTGTATATGTTTTCCTGATAGATAAAGATGGTAATATGACACTGGTGTATCCCGGCGAAAGTGATGGTAATGTAGGCAACCAGTTTCCTAAATATGAAAACTTTAACCTGGTAAAGAAGGTATTTCTTTTTGAAGGAGAAGTAGCAGAGCCAATTGGAACAGATAATTATTATGTATTGGCTGCTGATGAGGCAATTCCTAATTATGCGATGATATTTAACCAGGAAGGTGTGAGATCCGTAACGGGAAATGAAAACCCATTGGGTAATTTGCTGAATATGGGAAATGAAGGTGGCACCAGGTCATTTAAAAAATCGGTATCTAACTGGAACCTGATCAAATTACCCGTAAAATCGAAGTATTAAAATACCTGCTAATGGGTATTGGTGCAAGTAGATATCAGAACTATCTTGCTATCAATAAATAAGGAAAAAAATTTTAAAAAAAAGAGTTTTCGAATTACATTTAAACAATAAAAAATAAAACATGAAAAAGACACTGATCGGAATGTTTGCTATCACTTGTATGATGCTTGCATTTACCACCACCGCCTCAGCTCAGAAAAAAATTGCTGTAAAATTGCAATCCAGTGCTGTAGAAGCTAACCGCAGCGCCTCTAAAATTAAAGGCGAAGCTCCTACTACGGATGTAAAAGAAGAAAAATCAAGAGGAACTTGCAGTGTATTCTTTGATAACTATTCTGGCTTATACGTAAAAGTATATGTAGATGGTTACTATCGTGGTACTTTGTCTCCTTACGGTTCATTTACTGTAAACGTAGCGGATGGTTACACAGAGATCTATTGTATTTCTACCGGAGGTACAAGAGACTGGACAGCCACAGGTAATTGCACCGGCAGGTACACCTATTCGTTGTATTAAAGATTTTGAACTCTTGTTCTATAAGCAGGCTTTCAACAGCCTGCTTTTTTTTATTTTTGAATAGTGTAATTTTAAACACTATTCAATTCGATATGAACGATACTATAACCAAAACTGGGTGTAGTAACATTAGATTAACCGCCAATATGGATGGCGACTATATATTTATAAAGAAATAATCTAATTAATTTATACCCTAATGAAAAAAAAATTACTCTTATTGTTGCTGTGCATCACACTTTTTTTCGTTCCTGCAACTAGCCAATCCCAAACTGATTATGAAAAGGCAATTATATTGGCTACGGAAGCTTCAAAGCAATTATCATCAGGCGATTTAAGACTTGCCGACTCATTGATCAAGCAGTCAGTATCCGTCTATCCAACAGTCGCTATTTATGACTATGCCTATACATTAGCAGAATTAAGCGATATAGAAGGTAGTAACCAGGTTATGGAACTGGTCCGGAAAAGGGTACTTGAGTTTAAAGAGAAGCAGTTGATCATGAAGATTCCCGGGCGGGGTACATTTCCTTGTAATAAGCAGTATGCATATTTTGGTTTCTTATTGAGGTCGTATGAGGTAAATAAGATTTTTGGTGACCGTAAATTGATCATGAACAGCCTTGAACTGGCTACAAAAGTTTCTTTTGTTCCCCTTGCGAGTTACCAGGATGATTATTATGTGACCATGCAACAGTTGTTGCGGATTGAATACCTGCGGATGCAAAAAAAATATGCCGAAGCGATAAATCTTATAAACAGTATGCCGCCTTTAAGGTCCAATGAATCAATAAAATCATATACGGTTACTAAAGCGGAATTGCAGATTCCCATTTTCGTCGAAATGGGCGATTTTCAACGGGCAACGTACAATGTCAGTTTGTTGAATATAGATCCTCAATTGGTGATTGCTCAGACTTCCTGGATGTTTTATATTTCTGCAATGATGTATGACAGTAAACAAGCCATGAGTTATTATGCGATGCTGCCACAATCAATGGTGCAAGCTAATCTTAACGCTTATTATTATGTGCTGGGCATAATAAAAAACAATAGCAAGAATTATGATGAAGCCATTCATGATTTACAGTTAGCCATCAGTGATAATGCTAAAAAGAATGTGGCAGCCATCTGGTTGGTGGAAAAATGGAAAACCTATACGGCGTTAGGTGATGCTTACGCCGGGGCAAACCAATATCATAAGGCAAAAGATAATTATTCCATTGCCTTATTATCCAACCCCGGTTATGAACCTGCTGTTACGGGTTTAGCTAAACTGGAAGCAGATTATTCTGCCGCAAAATTGGTAGATCAAACTGCCCCTATCATCACCCTTTTTGAACCTTCACCAAGCCGTGGCTTAATAGTGACCACGGCTAGCTCTTCTGTGATGATCAAAGGGATGGCTTCGGATCCTTCGGGGATAACGAAAGTATCCATTAATGATGTAGAAGTGTATACACAAAGCAGCGGAGATTTTTGGGGTGAGATCGTTTTAAAAGAAGGGATCAATAAGGTAGTCGTGTCAGCAACAGATGCAGTTGGCAATAAAAAGCAACAGATTTTCGAAATTGAAAAAAAATTCGGTGAAAATAACATAGCAGAGATGCCCGTAAAGGAAGGTAAGAATTATGCTTTACTCATCGCCGCACAGTATTATACTGATGATAATATTTCCTCGCTTGATAATCCGGTAGCCGATGCGGTAAAACTGAAACTTATTCTTAAGAATAATTACAACTATGCTGATGGAAATATCATTACCCTGTACAACCCTGAAGTGAATGATGTGAAAAGGCAATTACTGGAATTGAGCAATACGATACAACCAGAAGATAATTTGGTCATATTTTATGCGGGTCATGGTATCTGGGTGGAGAAAGAAAAAAAGGGATATTGGTTACTCACCGATTCTAAAGGTAAAGATCCAAAAACTTGGCTGCCAAACAAAGACGTTTTAGATCTTATTGCCAAACTTCCTTCCCGTCATACATTATTGATCACCGATGCATGTTTTTCCGGTTCTGTTTTTAAAACCCGAAACTTTGATCCAACTGCACCGGTAGCCATTCAGAATATGAATGAAAAAATAAGCCGGGTAGCTATCACATCTGGTAACGATACAGAAGTGCCTGATAAAAGTGTGTTTATGAAATACCTCGTAAAAGCATTGAGTGAAAACAAAGAAAAATATCTAACAGCACAAAAAATGTTTATCAACCAAATCATTGAAGCAGTAATGACAGAAACTAAAACTGAACCCCGTTATGGCACATTAGAACTGGCCGGGCATGTGGGGGGAGACTTTATTTTCATAAAAAAGTAAGTTTTTATGGGTAAATTTCATTTCAATCTTTAACCTGAAATAGCTATTTTTGCCGCCCAATTGCGGGGGTAGCTCAGCTGGTTAGAGCATCGGATTCATAACCCGAAGGTCGGCAGTTCAAGTCTGCTCTCCCGTACTAGAAAACCCACAAAAGTGGGTTTTCTGCTTTCTGTAATGCTTACCATCAGACTTGCAACCCCTACAGATGCCGAAGGCATACTCAATATATATGCACCATATATTGAAGCCACCTCGCTTACATTTGAAACGGCAGTTCCAACGGTAGAAGAGTTTGCACAAAGAATCAATCACTATCTTGAAAACTGGCCCTGGTTAGTATGTGAAGCTGATGGAAAAATTGCCGGTTACGCCTATGCTTCCCGATACCGGGAACGGGTGGCGTATCAATGGAGTGTGGAATGTTCGGTGTATATACATGATGATTTTCAGAAAGCAGGTGTGGGCAGAGCTTTATACATAGCTTTGTTTGCCATCCTGCAAAAGCAAGGATTTAATAATGTATATGCCGTCATCAATCTGCCAAACGATAAGAGTGTGGCCTTTCATGAAAGTTTGGGCTTTACTTATTTTGCTACCTACGAAAATGTAGGCTATAAATTAGGCCAATGGAAAAATGTAGGCTGGTGGCAGTTGCAATTAAATGAGTATGGTGATGAGCCTGCTGCACCCATCAAATTTTCGGAATTTAATAAAGATTTTCTTCCGGCGCTGTTCGCCGAACAATCAAAATTGCTGAAACTGTAAAAGGAATCGGCGCTACTTTATTTATTCGCTTCCGCAGCAGCTAAATTTCCAGTAGCTACTCTTCCCGGATATTCGTCTAATGCTTTTTCTAAACAATCCATCGCCGCATTCAGTGCATCAAGATTTAATACATAGGCCAACCGCACTTCATTTTTACCAAGACCGGCCGTGCCATAAAAACCAGTAGCCGGTGCCAGCATTACCGTGGCATTGTTGTAGGAAAAATCTTGCAGCAACCATTGGCAGAATTTATCACTATCATCAATGGGTAATTTAGCAATTGCATAAAATGCACCACCGGGGTTTGGGCAATACACTCCGTCCATTGCATTTAATCGGCTAACTAATAAATTTCTTCTGGATACATATTCTGCTTTCGGTGCATCAAAATAACTGGCTGGTAGATCAACTGCAGCTTCTCCCATTATTTGTGCAAGGCCGGGCGGACTTAATCTTGCCTGTGCAAATTTCATCGCCGCATCATACACATCTTTGTTTTTGGTAACCAATGCACCAATTCTTGCACCGCAGGCACTGTATCTTTTTGAAATAGTGTCCATTAATACCACATGCTGGTCCAACCCTTCCAGGTGCATGGCACTTACATATTCGCCATCATAGCAAAACTCACGGTAAGCCTCGTCACTAAAAAGATATAAATTATGTTGAACACAAATTTTCTTCAGCGCTTCCATTTCTTCTCTGCTGTACAAATAGCCAGTAGGGTTGTTGGGACTGCAAATGATGATGGCTTTTGTTCTATGGGTAATTACTTTTTCAAAATCTGAAATAGGAGGCAAGGCAAACCCGGTTTCAATACGGGAAGTGATAGGAACCACCGTTACACCTGCCGCACAGGCAAATCCATTATAGTTAGCATAAAATGGTTCAGGAATAATTACTTCATCTCCCGGATTTAAACAGGCAAAAAAACCAAACATGATGGCTTCGCTTCCGCCGGTAGTAATTAAGATCTGGTCATGACTTACATCAATGCCCACCGATTTATAATATTGCACCAATTTGCGGCGGTAACTTTCGTTACCGGCACTATGGCTGTACTCCAGTACTTTGATATCTGCATTTCGTACCGCATCCATAATAGCCGGAGGTGTTTCAATATCCGGTTGCCCGATATTCAGATGATATACCTTGATACCTTTTTTCTTAGCGGCTTCTGCATAAGGCACTAGTTTCCTGATCGGAGAAGGTGGCATCTGCTGGCCACGGTTAGAGATTGTAAGCATAAGGGCAAAGGTAATTACACTGAGCCTGACGAAGGGGAGAAAAGTTGAAAAATTATTTTACCAGCTGATTGCTACTAGGATCGTCCCTTGCGTCGCACTCTTCAGGGTTCTGCTTGCCTGACTGCTGGCAGGTTCGCTATTCAGCAATACTAATAAGTTGCAAATTGAAATGCAATAGAAGTGTGCGAAGCAACTGGGATGCCATGGAAAGATAAAGCTGGGAACATACTATTTTTCATTTTAGTATAAATGCACCCACATTTTTTGTTTACAAAATCATAATACTTTCAGTTTTTCATAAAGTATTGTTGTAAGGGCTACTGGGTATATGTTAGTATTCATTGGCAACGTAATTTTTCACTTCATTTAAAAATATACTTAGCCTATTCGATGCTTCTCTACACTTAACCAACAACTATAACACTGGTTACACCGCCCGACAATGAATAAAATGTTGTTTACTGACGGAACTAATGGCGTAAGAGAAGTACAGTCGCAGGAAGAATTAGAATCACTGATAGTATCCTCTACAGATAAGGATAAGATAAGGATATGGCTATTCAGCACTAATGAATGGATCGGACTTACTACATTTTCCAAACAATTTCCGGATGCATTTAAAAAAGCAAAGCATCTTGCTGATGATAGTGGTCAAATAAATACTAACACAGTTGCAGCAATTAAAGGTCCCGTCTCTTCCGGTTGGATAAAAAAAGCATTGTACACAATAGGAGTTGCAGCAATTGCTTTCCTAGTTTTTAATTTCACAAAAATAAAATGGAAGACTGTGGATTCGCTGCTTACTTCAGCAGCAAGGCCAGCTAATGTTCCCCTTATGGATATGGATTCATTGATCGCTGATATTGAAATGAACAGGGGACAAGCGATAGATAAGAACACAAAAGCAAATCTGCGGATGCGCAATACCTGGCCGGAAAGAATTTTATTACAATTAAAATCAGACAAAGAATCAACTAATGGCGACTCCCGTTTCTTTAACATTGATGTAATAGTTGATAATACGACTGGTTTTACCATTGATAAGGCGATAGTTAAAATATCAGTATGGAATAGTAATAAGGTAACTTTTACTGATACACTTGCTTTTAGCAATATTAAATACGATAAACCTATTAAAAGAGAATTGGATTACAAGTACAAAGGGGATAGCCTTTCTATTTCCTTTGAATCAATAAAAGCAAAAGCATTTAACTTCTGTTATTCAGCTGCTACAAAAAATAATTCAGGTAACTATAATGATCGTTGGTTCTGCAGGGAATAACAACAAACTATAAACAAAAAACTACAAACTATTATATGGCACTATACTATCTCCCCGTTTTAATTCGTAGCGACAGGTATTTTGTTACTCGACTTGAGCATACAATAAGATCTGTACAGGAAACCGATTTTAATTTTGTAGTCTATGCAGAAGACAGGGTGCTTACACCGTTGCTTACGATCGAAGATCCGGCAAAAATTGTACTGAACCAGATGGCGCCGTCGTCTAAGCAAGATATTCCATTGCGGGAATGTCATATTTCATTACAAAAGAATGGCGATGATTTTGAACTGATCATTAAAAAGAACAGTTCCTTTTCGGTAGAACCATTTCAGGATGAAGAAACCGGTTTACGGCTTGATTATTCTGCCGATCAAAAAAGAGTAGCCATAGGAATTTATAAATACCGGGTAGAGAAAACAGCGTTTAATCTCCGGGTCACCTTGCAGCATGATGCCAATGAGAATTACTCCGGCGAATTTCAGTTTACCATTGTTCAATCGAAGGACTGTCAGCGGGTAGTTATTGACTTTGGCAGTGAAGCCAGCCAGGTAGGATATAAAAACTGTGGGCCTCAATCAGCTATTGTTTCTTATGATATATTGGAGAATGTTATCAGCCAGTTGAATATTAGTGATAACAGCAAAAACTGGAAACGGGATGACTTTTTGAACAATGAGGCCGGACAAAATATGCTCTATCGTTCTTTTTACGCCGTTAGAAAAAAAATAACCACCACAGAAAGAAAGACATTCCCTTTCAACTTTACCGATAATTTATTGAATGACGAAGTGAGGTTATTTATTACGAGGAAGGAAGTATCAGCAACAGAATTTTCTTTCAGGGATGATTATGAGATCATTCCCAACCTGAAATTAGGCATTGAAAAAAGCTTGCAACTTTCAATGGGTAATTATACAGAAGATTACAGCATCCGTACACACAAGAAAGAATTGATCAGTGCAGTATTGTTACGTTTACTCCGATTGATGATAAGCACCAAGCCATCTTTTAAAAAAGGAGGCATGATCGTAACATTGCTGGTTCCTAATATCTATACACAGCATGATGTTTTTGAAATGTTGAACGAATTAAGAACACAGACAGCTAATTTATTATCATCATTGCAAATTAGTAATGATGATCTGTATATCGAGTACGAAACGATCTCTGAAAGCGATGCGGCTTTTATGGGTTACCAGCAAACACATGCCGACGAAGTGAATTTATCGAATGGAGAAATTGCATTGGTTATCGATTGTGGTAAGGGAACTACTGATATTTCGATGGTACTGGCAGATGATAATGAAAATTATTCCAGCTTTTTCAGAACAGGTTTTGCCGGTGCTGGAAATGTATTACTCTATGGCTTTGCAGAAGATTTTCTTACACAGGTACTGCGGGCCATTCCGGGCAGCAATGATATTTCTGTAAAGGATTTTGTCAGCCGCCATATCCTCGACCAAAACCTGACAGCAGATGTGCTGAATTTTATTCAGTTGATGGAAGAGCAAAAGAAAAAGTTCAGCAAATTGCAACCGATAAGTGTCACAGCATTTTCTCAATTAGCAGAAAACTCTTTTAGTACAGAAAGAACGATCGGTAACCTGCATAAAGACCAGTCAACATTGCTGCAATATGCCGATGTGATCCTTAAGGACAGGAACATTCGCTGGGATGAGGAAGTAACGGGTATTATTGATAAGGCCACTGATTGCATTGTGCATTGCATTGTGGCCAGCATCAGTGATGTAATTACGAAAGACATTAAGAAAAGAATAAAAGCGGTAATGCTTAGTGGCCGGGCTTTTTATTTTGATGCATTAAAAATAAAGCTGGAACGGGAACTGAAAGAATTACTCGGCAACTCCATTAAAATAAACACCATTCCTCCGGGCCGGGCTTTAAACAATAAGAATGTAGCCATACATGGTGCCTTTAGCGGTGCCTATAAGATCACCGACTTTACTGGTATTCCTATTGACAAGAAAGAAGGGTTGTCGAAGAATAATGATGTGCTGAATAATAATATCTATCTCTACCGGGGTATTAAGATCGAACCCGGCAATGATATTTTGTATAATGCGGCTGTTGTACGGCGTAATAACCAGGAATTAAAATCCTTTAAGAATAAAACGGTTGACATTTATTTTACTCGTGACAATATTTATCTCCGCCTGATGGAAAATCAACGGGTTAAGGATGTGCGGTCATTATACAGTGTGCTTACTTCAGTAGCCGAAACTTATTCGCCAATACAGGATATGAAAGCTATCTCCATGTTCCCTGGATATACGGGAGAGCTGGCTTCAATAAATGCAGTTTATAATGATATGATAAAGGAGAAAAAAACAGCTAATGAAAAACCAGTTAAGAAAAGGCAAGGGATTCTCCAGTTCTTTCAATTTTAAGATTAGCACTATGACTATACGTAATAACATATATCTTTCTTTGCTGTTAGTGCTACTATCAGCAAGTTTGTATGCACAAACGGATACAAAGTCGATCAGGATAGTGGATACATTATCAGCAGCGGAAAAAAGCGGCCGGAATCCGATTATTCTACGATCAGAGCTGGACTCTCTGATAAAATTAAACCTTGTCAATCTGCCCCAGCAAGAAGTTAAGCAGCCTGAAAAAGTTGAAACAAACGGTACGCAGCAATATATATTGGCTGGCCTTGCTGCGGTTGTAGTTTTATTGATCATGGTGATTTATTTGTTGTTCCGTCACCAGCGAAAAATAAACAGAACCATTGCCGCTTTACAGGAAGAAGCAAAGCAATCATCCGCAAGAACGGATAATGGCCTTTCTGCCCTAGCTAAAGACAAGAAGGGGAAACTATCTCCGCAGGCAATGGAGAATAAGATCAACGATCTGAATGCGGAATTACTAAAGCTCTCCAAAGAAAATGAAGGGTTAAGCCTTGTAATAAAAGAGTACAATGGTATACAGCATGAGTATGATTCGCTCAAGTACGGCATTCAAAAAGCATATAAAGTGAAAAATTATCCGGGCTATGATAAGACCAAGGATGAAAAAGTAGCTATGCAAACTGTATTGGAAACGGAAAATGCCGTAGTGGGTTTTGCCTATGAAAAATTTTTAAAACCAATCCTGGCCATTACAGATGCTAACAAAAACAATCCTGCAAAGTTGAGCAAAGCCGATAATGAAAAATTATTGGACCTGTTAATTTCCCTTTCGCTTTTATACATAGAATACTTGTATCTGCGGGTAAATGAACTGGCAATTGGCGGCCGCATTGCTGAACGGATAAAGGAATTTTCAAAAGGTAAAGGGCCGGATATCTCATTACTGAAGAAAATGAACACCGAATTTGGCAGCCGGGCATTGGTAATAAAAATTGCGTTGAATAAAGCGGAACTGCACCAGTTGTCCTATCCTGTATTTGATGAAACAAATTTAAATAATCAATAAACCGCTTCATGCTGAAATTCTTCACCAGCCTCAGTTTTTTATATGCATTCACTATTGTGGTGCTGCTGTTGTATGGATTTTTCTTTTACAAGGGGTTTATTAAGAATGGTTACCAGAAAAGAAGATTCCCGGTTGTTTTCTTGTTGATCGGTGTTGCCTGTTTTTCATTTTTGTATTTTAATATTCATGCGCCGCTGTCGCTAAAAACATTCAGCAATCTTGATCATCATTTTATCCGGCATGATGGGTTTAAAGTAGCAGGCAAAATAGAATTGGGTAGAACTGATACTGTCAATTACAAAACCAACTCTTATAATAGCTTTGTGCTGCAAAAAAAAGAAAGTAGCTTAAACCTTGTCTCTTCCTATTCTGAAGAACCATTTTATACAGCTACAACGAACTCATATAAACTTCTTTCCGTTAATTATGCCGCTAAAGGGCACCAGCTGTCTTTTCAATTAGATTCCGCTATTTTATCTATCAAAGCAGTAGCTGATACAAGATTTGAATTAAGTATTGGCAATACGCTTATTACAAGAACAGGAAAGATCATACGGAAAGGGCTGAGTGGTTGGAATGTTTTCAAAGACGATATACAATTTATAAACTCTGCATGGTATACTAATGAGCAAGTTGTAAATGTGCTTCACAGTATATTATTGCTGCGGGATGATGTTTCAAGAAACGGGGGCGGAGAACTAAAATATTTTTTATCAGGTAAGTTGTTTGCGTATTGCCGGACAGTAAAGTATGATGAAAACTTTGTTGCCGTTGCAAATATTGCTTTTAATAAGCCTGTCGAAGATAAAAGTACCGTAGCCTGGGGAATCAGCTTTCTGGACAATAATAAAAATCAGTTTCGGGTTCAGTATCTCGGGGCCGACAGTTTTGCTTTACTAAACCGTTACCCGGTTTCATACCCATTGACAGAAGAAGAGAAAGGTAACTGGACAAAGCACAGTGTCAACAAATTCCTGGTAGCGGATGCAAAAGATATGGAACAGATGCCGGCAGTTTTTAATGAGGGGTTTATGTTCGCACCTTTTGATGGCGATGCTACAATTGATTTTTCACCTGTATTACTCACCTATCAAAAAGCAAAGGCCAATACTCCGCTGGAGTTACAGGCAAAATTTATGAATGGCAGTGGAAGACCGGTCATAAGTGGTGGTAGCAAATTGCTCTTGCCTGCAAAGTTGGCGGATTTTAGCTGGATGTTTTCGATAGAAAATTCTTTCAATTGGAATTTAGGATCAACAAATTTATCAGCAGGCAACTGGCAATTATTATTGTTTGGAACAATGTTGCTCTTTTTCCTGCTTGTTTTTTGTAGCTCGTTAATTAAGCCAGCTTACCAGTTAAGCTGGATATGGCAGTTGCTGTCATGTGTTACTATTGTTTTACTAACTACCCGATTCTTTTTGTACTGGCGATACAAAACATTTCCTCCTTATGAAGGATTAGACCTGCCATCTGTACAGCAATTGAATAGTTACTGGAATTTTGGCATCATTGTATTGACCGGAATTATATTGGCTGTTATTTTCGGTTTTAATTTTCTAAAATATTTATATAACGGCATCCGCAAACAAGCAGCTTCCATTTTAAAACTATCATACCAGCAACCCAGGAATACCAAAGCTTTTTTTACAGAGGATAATATTTCTTCTGTAATGAATAAGAATTCATTGGTAAAGAGGAGAGGAGCAAGAGTTGTTTTCTTTGCTGCGTGGCTGGTTGTTTTATTGGCAGCGGCTGGTTTTGCTGCCTTCAATAACTTTGATCCGACTACCTGCCGCCACCTTGCTATCGGACTCATGTTGTGTTATTTTCTTTTTATTTACATATCCTATTGCCATTCTCCGTTGGTCACATCCTCAGAGAAAAGCTGGTGGGGGTTAAATACTGCCCGGTCATTCGACATAGTCATCAACAACCCGGTAAAAGTTTTATTGTCTGTTAGCCTGCTGGGATTGTTTGCTTTTGTTGATATTGGTTTTGCAATTATCTTTCTCAATTTCTTATTATTTAATGAAGCATTTCTCTGTATCAACTATGCCATTGCTGGTTTATCAGCCGGTAGCAAAAAGAATGCTTCCTTATTTGGAATACTGGGTTTTATTTATTTACTGTCATTTGCCATCAATCTTGTCTACGGTTCTTATATATTCAAATACCTGCTGGAATTGCCCCAACTGCTTTATTTGGCAGGCTATGTTTTATTTGCTATTGCTATTTCCTATGCAGTGATAAGATTATTGCACAAGTCCAGTGAACGAAAACGAATACTGACGGGCCTGTCTTCCGCAGTCTTACTTTTTGCCTTAGCATTCCTGTTTTTTCCCAAGGAAAGAATTTTAAACAAAGCTGCCGTTACAAAATACCGTATCGATGTAATGACAATGCCGGTTGATAAAGCCATTGAAATGGCATACGAAGATGGTAAAACTTACGAACCTGTAATCCGGGCTGCACAAAACCAATGGTTCATCAATACCTTTATCTATGAAAAAAATAACCCGGGTGTAAACAATGCAGGATTTAATCTATTGCCACATGCACCGCAGAATAAAGGTGCAAAATATAATGCGCAGGCCACTGACCTTGTAGCCAGCCGTTTCTTTATTGCAGAGCATGGTAAATGGTCAGTTTTATTATATGTGTTGTTATTGTTAGTTCCCACTACTTTATTAGCCTCGTTTTATAAACTCTATCCTGACTTTACAAATCGTATCAATAACAACTATCCAACTATTACAGCCGGATTTTCCTTACTGAATTATTTATTGATAACTGCACTATTAGTAATATTGGCAGCTACTGGCCGGTATATTTTCTTTGGACAGGATTTGCCGTTTGGAAGTATTCTGAGCAAGCAATCAATTTTATTTCCTTCTATTTTAATCATACTAATTGTCTATTTATTCAAACGTATTCCACTTGAGCAATATCCGAACAGAAAAAAATTAATTCCTGGCTCTATAGTATTTATTGGATTGGCGTTGCTGTTATTCTTAGTGACCCCGGTATTTAATAAAGGGAAAGAATTTGGTGTGGCAGATCTCGCTAAAGAAATGGATTCGCATGTACAACTTCGATTGCAGCCTTTGTTTGATTATTTCGATTCTTCAAAAGCTACCCGCAAGTTATCAATGATCAAAAAGGATAGATTGTTTACTGATTCCTTGCGAAAATTATTGGCAACTGGCTTCATGGATGATGCAGGAAAATATTTTAAAAAAGAAGTGGAAGCCTATACAAAAACTGATTTCTCCCGCCATCTTGATCAGCGAAAAATGCTCTACCTTGATCTGTATTCAGGACGACCCCAATTAGCTGTGAACGATAATTATTTCCGGGTAGAACCACCGCCGCATTTGCAACAATATTGGGCAGGGAATGTATTCGGGGATAGCAGTAATTTTAATCTTAGTATATGGACTGCTGAACACGGTAACGTTACTTACAAAAGAATTGTCGGCAGCTCCGCAGCAGAAAATACTGAGATCGGTGATGGGCTGCAAGTTTTTTTCAGGAAAACAGCCGATAAAAATTTATATGGTCAGCTTTACCTGGTAAATAATTCAGCTTCGTTCTATACAATAATCACAAACGAAGTCACTAGGGATTTTTCACAAAATGATACTATCCGTTTTCGTAATCCGGACAGAATACGTATCACAAATGCTAAGGGAGTGGATATTATTTTGGTGACACAGCCAGATGCATTTATGAAAAATTATTATGTAAACGGAAGCCGGTTCTACGTTTACCCGATGGCGGAAGATTTTATATGGGCGAGAAATTTTGCAGAAAGTATCTCCTCCGAATATACCGCCAATGGCGAATCGACAAGAAATGCTTTCATTTCATTGGATGCGATGTTGATGGATTCTTTATCAGCAAAAATTAAAGCAATGTTAGTTGCCGACACTTCTTACAAAAAAGGAGCAGAGTATGGCATTTGCATAGCCGATGGCAACGGGAGGTTGGTTGTTATGGCTGATTTTATTAAAGAAATGAACCGGCCAGATCCCAACGATAAAGCAGCATTTAATAAAGTAATAAGAAGTGATAATGGGTATGTTTCTCAATCATTATTGCGGAAACAGATCGGAAATATTAATTTATTGCGGATGAATCCGGGCCCTGGTTCTACGTTGAAGCCAATTGTATTCTCGGCTATTGCATCACAGTTAAATCTCGACTGGGATAAATTTGCTGCGGAAGGCTTTTCACAAAAGCAGGAATTTTTTGGGGGAGAAAAAGTTGCGGAGTATGATTTTGAAAAAAATAATGGCCGCATTAGTTCTGTTGTGGATTACCTCAGACATTCTGATAATTATTATCATTCCAACCTATTGTTGCTGGGTTCTTATTCCAGACAAGGTTTGCGAGAGCTGTTGACTAAACATTTTGCTACACAAAATCCGGAAGCTAATTTTCATTGGCCTTACTTTAGTTATAATGGAAAACAGTATTGGCTAAATGGATTTGAAAACTGGCCCGGCTATACAAATGGTAAAGCTAATTTTGGTTCAGATAGTTCATTTGTGTCAACAGGGTTGTTCAATAACTATGGCATCTATACTTATCATGCCGGGAAAGGGGCAGATAGATTCACTTCTGCCTATGATTCATCATTATTCCAAACAGCGTATAAAAAATCAGGATTTATTTTACCTGAGTATGCCTTGTTCGACCAGAAAGGAACAGGTATGGATAACGGTAAACCAAATGAAGTGTTCATGTCATCTTTCCGTGGCCATGTAAAAGGGAGCAGCCAGGTAATGGTGGCGCCGGTAAAAATGCTTGACGCCTTTGGGAAATTGGTGAGCCAGAATAAAAACTATTCATTGACACTAAATCCTTACGCAACTGAGCCATCTTTTAATGCTTTTGAGGTAGATAACTCAGTTAGCTACAATAATTATCTTTCTATAACAAAAGAAAAAATTTTTGAAGGACTCAAACAAGCATTAACACGGGGTACAGCGGCAAGACTAGGTACTATGCTTAAAAATGGGACACTTTTTTACTACTATGTAAAAACCGGAACTACTGGTGATGATGAAGCTAAAGTAAAATCGAAATTATTTGCCATTATTATTTCTGAAAAGGACGTCACCCAGCCTGATTTTAATTTTAGAAATAATAAATTTTATACGATCTATTTTACTTCACAGAATGGACCTGCTAAGCAAAATGAAGAATTTCAGGCGATGATCATAAAATATGTGCAGGAATCAGATGTGTTCAAAAAATATATGAAGGGGAAAAATTAATAGTTTTCTTCCATCGGTTGGGTTATAAGCACTATTTCGGCAGGTACCATTTGCCCGTCTATACATAAGCAATGAGTAGTTTCTTTGGAAAGCTCCTGTTGAAGTTCGTTTTCTATATCGCTTATATCTTTAAGAAAATTATTAACTGGCATCATCATTCTATTAATATAGCATGTGCTTTTGTCATGTATAGAAAACAATTCATCTTTTAAGTACGACACACCTTCTTGAAGATGAAGTTTTGCATGTTGGTATGAGTCGCTGAGAAAGCCATGTATTGTCAACATGTTTTCAGTAAGGGAATTATTATTAAGCAGGCTATTGGGTAACTTTTCCATAACAATCGTTTTAAGTACAGCAGCTACTCAAAGATTCATGCCAGAATGATTTTGTGAACTCCAATGCTAATGAAAATCAATTTCTTCAATTGTAAATGTGGAAAAGTGATGTTATGCAAGCAATAAATTAAAATGATTTTACTGTGAAATTCGTAATGAAATAATTGGTTTTCCACAAAGGCCTTCACAATAACTTCACGGAGTTGGGAATTTTTTCCCCGTTTTTATTAAGGAATTCGTGACGGAGTCTGAAATGCTATTTTGTGGGGCACTGAAAATAAAAAGCCCTTCATAAATAATATGAAGGGCTTTGCTCGGTTAAAAGCTATTATTAATTTTTTGGTTTGTTTGCTTTTTCTTTTAAGTAAGTTTCATAAGCTTCTGGAGTTAAAACTTCTCCGCTTATCTGAACAGTTTTTGGCTGATCTACTCCGGCGAATTTTACAAACACATCTTTATGAAATGCAGCCAGTGCAGCAGCATTGTAATCTACTTTTAATTTTGCAGTTTCACCAGGCATAATTGGTTCCTCTATTTTTCCTGGCGCCGTACAACCACAACTTGCCCACGAATTTTCTACTACAATAGGTTTGTTACTAGTGTTCTTTATTTCAAAATAATAACTAACTGGTACACCTTGTTTGATTTTGCCAAAATCATGTTTTTCCACAGCAAATTTTGCAATATCGTCAGCTTTTGGCTGAGCCATTGCAGCAAGGGTAAAAACAAAGGCAGTTGCGAGTAAAAGGATCTTCTTCATGATAGTTTAAATTTAAAAGGATTGTTTTTTTAATAAATCTATAGATGCATTGGCAGGTGCGGAGCCTTCCGGGGCTTTCCAAACGGTGCCTTTGATCTTGATTTGTTTTGTTTGATTAGTATTGTAAGTAATTGTAATAAATTTTTCGAAAACACCTTCTGCTGCGGCATTGTACCCTACTTTAATTTTTGCAGTAGCACCCGGAGCTATTTCATCACGGCTCCACTCTGGTGTGGTACACCCACAGGTAGCAGTTACATTTTCCAACTTTAGAGCTGTTTTACCGGTGTTTACAATTTCGAATGTGTGATAAACTGGTTTGCCTTGCGGAATTTTTGCAAAGTCAAATTCGTTCTCTTTTAATTTCAACACATCTTCGTTTGAAGTTGATTGAGTGACTACCGTTCCATGGTTATGACCATCATTAGGTGAATGACCGGTTTGTGCATTTAAACCAGATATTCCTAACAAACCAATTACTAATAATGCTAATGTCTTCATGCTAATGGATTAAGATGCCAAATTTAGAAAAAAGATGCCATATAATATAGAACAGTTGCAGCCTAACGGGTATTTTTTAACATGCCTCTGCCGGGTATTTAATCTTCTTATTTTTGCCCCATGGATAACACAAACCTGGAAACATACACAGATGCTGAAAAACTTTCTTTTGATAAGTTTAGGGATGAAGTGCTATTGGACTATACGATGGTTTGTATAAGCCGGGAAACCAGCTTGTTAGGCCGTAAAGAAGTGCTTGGAGGGAAGGCAAAATTTGGAATTTTTGGAGATGGAAAAGAGGTAGCCCAGGTAGCAATGGCCAAATTTTTCCAGACCGGGGATTTCCGCAGCGGGTACTACCGGGATCAAACTTTTATGCTGGCGGCCGGACTTACTAACACAGAGCAAATTTTTGCACAATTATATGCAGATCCTGATATAAAGAACGAACCATTCAGCGGTGGACGGCAAATGAATTGTCATTTCGCTACTAAAATGGTGAATGAAAACGGTGACTGGCTTAATCTTTCTGGACTTAAAAATATTTCTTCTGACATAGCACCTACTGCCGGACAAATGCCACGGGCATTGGGATTGGCCTATGCTTCAAAAGCTTTTCGAAATATCAGTCAGCTTCATTCATTTCCTGATTTATCTAATAATGGTAACGAAGTTTGCTTTGCCACTATTGGTGATGCATCAACAAGCGAAGGCCATTTTTGGGAAACTATAAATGCTGCCGGTGTGCTACAAGTTCCATTGGCTGTTTTTGTGTGGGATGATGGTTATGGAATTTCTGTTCCCAAAAAGTTCCAAACTACCAAAGGATCTGTTTCGGATGCCTTGAGTGGTATGCAAAAGACAGAGGGTTCAAATGGATTTAATATTTATAAAGTAAAAGGGTGGGATTATGCCGGCATGTGCGAAACATTTGAAGAAGGAATTCGTTTTGCAAGAGAAACTCACACTCCAGTTTTATTTCATGTAGAAGAAATAACACAACCACAGGGGCATTCTACTTCGGGAAGTCATGAAAGATACAAAACGCAGGAAAGATTAGAGTGGGAAAGAGAGTGGGATGGTATTAGAAAAATGAGAGAGTGGATTATTGCAAATGCATTGGCCAAAGAAGAGGAGCTTGACGGCATTGCAGAAAGAGCTAAAGAACATGTTCGGGAAAGTAAAGCATCTGCGTGGGCAAAATTTATAACACCCGTAAAAAAACAAGTAAGCAGGGCTACAGATTTGATTCATGCTATGGCGACTGCATTGCCTGCTCATACTGCAGCGTTGCAAAAGTTGGCTGCTGAGTTATCTGCCAACCGTGAGCCACTAAGAAGAGACGTGTTGAAGTCATTGAATACTGCACTTACATTGGCGGATAATGCCGATGCTGCTTATTGGACAAAAGATTATTACAACGAACTGCAGGCAGAAAATAAGAAATTATATAATACGCATTTATATAATGATGGGCCAAAGAGTGCATTAAAAGTAACGGAAGTAAAACCTGTGTTTGCCAATGATGCACCAATCCTTAATGGCTTTGAAGTATTGAATAAATTCTTTGATGAATTATTTACTATCAATCCTAAAGTGGTGGCATTTGGAGAAGACTTGGGTTATATCGGTGATGTGAACCAGGGCTTCAGTGGCTTACAACAAAAACATGGCAACGACAGAATTTTTGATACAGGCATCCGTGAGTTAACCATCATGGGACAGGGTATTGGTTTAGCCATGCGTGGATTAAGACCTATTGCAGAAATTCAATACCTCGATTACCTGCTTTATGGCTTACAACCATTGAGTGATGATGTATCAACATTGCATTACAGAACAGCCGGCCAGCAAAGTTGCCCGGTAATTGTTCGTACCAGGGGCCATCGCCTCGAAGGTATTTGGCATAGTGGCTCTCCGATGGGAATGGTGATAAATGCACTTCGGGGTATGTATGTATGTGTGCCCAGAAATATGACACAGGCGGCAGGTATGTACAATACTTTATTAAGGAGCAATGATCCGGGGTTAGTAATTGAATGTTTGAACGGCTATCGCCTGAAAGAAAAATTGCCGTCGAATCTGCTTGAATTTACCGTGCCGCTAGGTGTGCCGGAAGTAATTAAAGAAGGTGCTGATGTAACAATCGTTTCTTACGGTTCTACCTTACGTATCATACAAGATGCTGTAAATACAGTAGAAGCACAGGGTATTAGTTGTGAAATTATAGATGTTCAAACTTTACTTCCTTTTGATATCAATCATAAAATTTTGGAATCGCTAAAGAAAACTAGTCGTATTGTTTTTGTAGATGAGGATGTTCCGGGTGGCGCAGCTGCTTACATGTTCAATAAAGTAATGGAAGAGCAAGGCGGGTATAAATATTTAGATGTTGCGCCGAGAACTATTACTGGTAAAGCCCATCGTCCTGCCTATGGAAGTGATGGCGATTATTTCAGCAAACCAAATGCGGAAGAAATTGCAATGGTAATTAGGGAGATGATGAGTGAATAATACCAAATTAGTCGTATCTTATCTGAATAATTTGATTATTAACTATAAATTTTTTTCTATGTCTATTGTAAAAGTTATTGAACTAATTGCTTCATCCGATAAAAGCTTTGATGATGCCGTAAAGCAAGCGGTTAAAGAAGCATCAAAAACAATCCGTAATGTAGATTCAGTATGGGTAAAGGATATGAAAGTACATGTAAAGGACGGGAAGATAAAATCCTACGGTGTAATCTGCAAAGTATCGTTCCGGTTAGATAGTGATGATAAGGACTAATCAATTTTCAACAAACCTATTATCCCGTTTCGCAAAAAGTCGAAACGGGATTTTTCTTTTTCTGAAATAGTACATTTGATTAACCATGCCAACCGATTTTTTATACATCATTGATATTCTCGGTACTTTTTCTTTTGCCGTATCGGGTGCTTTTTTGGCAATGGAAAAAAAGCTTGACCCATTTGGTGTATTGGTACTGTCTTTTGTTACAGCCATTGGAGGTGGTACATTAAGAGATATGATGATTGGTAACTTGCCAGTGAGTTGGCTCACCAACTCAACTGCTACAATTGTAATTTTTGCTTCAGCCGTTGTTACTATGTTTTTTGGCCGCTACCTCAAGCATTTAACTACTACTTTATTTTTATTTGATGCGTTAGGACTGGGTTTGTTTACCGTAGTTGGAATAAAGCTTGGCATAGCAAAAGACTTTAGTGCCGGCGTATGTATTACATTAGGAACTATAACAGCTTGCTTCGGTGGTGTAGTAAGAGACGTTTTGTTGAATAATATACCATTACTATTCCGGAAAGAGATTTATGCTATGGCTTGTATATTAGGGGGCATATTATATTTCCTTTTGCGATATTTTAAAATGGATGCAGATGTGGTGACAATCATTTGCATTATCGTAATATTTCTTATACGTGTAGTAGCTGTTCAATATAAACTTTCGCTACCTGCTTTTTATAAAACAATACCAAAAAAATGAAATTAACAATTTACCAGGTGGATGCTTTTACGAATAAGTTGTTTGGTGGAAACCCTGCTGCAGTTATTCCATTAGACAAATGGATCGATGAAGAACTGATGCAGCAAATCGCAATGGAAAATAACTTGGCTGAAACCGCCTTTTTTGTTCCGAAAGGGAATGAATATGAAATAAGATGGTTTACACCGGAGCTCGAAATTAATCTTTGCGGACATGCTACCCTTGCTTCTGCACATGTGCTATATAAAATGTTGGGATGTATAAAGCCAGTCATTACTTTTCATTCCAAAAGTGGCCCATTGTATATTTCGCAGAATGGTGATTCACTTAATCTTGATTTTCCTTCCTGGATGCCAGAAAGAATAACAGAATACCCCGAAGAACTGCTGGCATCATTGGGAAATCCTGAGATTGCCGGAGTGTATAAAAACAGGGATTATTTGATTGAATTGATGAATGAAGATGTAATAAGAAAATTACGACCAGATTTTGCAATAATGAAAAAGGTGGATAAAATGGTGATTGTAACTGCGCCCAGCAAAGAGGTGGATTTTGTATCCCGGTTCTTTGCTCCCACTGCCGGCATTGATGAAGATCCTGTTACTGGTTCAGCACATTCACAGTTGATTCCTTTCTGGAACTATAAATTAGGAAAAGGTAAGATGAATGCAAAACAGCTCTCTAAAAGAGGCGGTGATATTTATTGCGAACAAAAAGGAGATCGGGTAATTATGGGTGGGCAATGTGTATTTTATATGAAAGGAGAGATAGAAATATAAAATAGGTATATGTCAACAGGCAAGAAAATATTTATAACCACCCTCTGTTTTATTGGAGCAGTAATAGCTGTTGGCATTGCTAATTATGTATTGCAAATTGTAGTTATTTTTCTTGATGTCGTTACAAGACTTTCTTCCACTTCAGCCTTTGTAATAGTGTTATGGGTCGTTACAGGTGTTTTTGGTGCTGTGTTCACCGTTAGTGGAGCAGAGCATTTTTTAGGGAAAGCAAATTTTTCTTACAAGTTTACGGGGAACACAATAATAATTATATCATTGTTGGCAATCATATTTGCAATAATTATGCTTTCAAAAGGAGAATTTAAAGGCAGCCCATCCGAGTTTTCATTATTGTTAAGCAATGGATATGTTTTCTTGTCTTTCTTTGCTGGGTCGGCCGGCATGGCAGCTATATTGAGAAATCTCGACTCGTAACTACAATTATTTTAAAAACCGATCCTGTATTGCTGCTGTGGGTACCATACATTCTTCTTTTTTGCCAAACCATTTATATCGTCGTTTGGCAAACCATTTATAAAAAGGTTGGCTTATAAAAGGAGGAATAATAATAAAAGCATATAGCATTTTAGCAGGCCAGTTTAAATATTTACTGATCCGGATAGCTGCATTGGCATAAGTATGAGCTTTGCCTTTATCAATAAATACTATGGTATCTGCGGAAGGCAAGACCTTAAATTCTGCCAGTAATTTTTTCCCAGTTGCTGATTGTAGAGGAGCAAATTTCAACCTGCCCTTTTCATCATTACGGATGGCAAAGTTTACCATGGTATTACAGAAATTGCATACACCGTCAAAAAGTACTATAGGCTGATTTGAATCCACTGTGCAAAATTAGCCTACATTATGTTTCGGCAATTATTTGTAATTTTTCAGTGTGAAGTATAACCGTAATATGAGACTTGCTTCTTTGCCGCTACTTGTTTTCTTTTTTGCGAAAACAAACGCACAACCCTCATACACTAAGGCTGATTCAGTCACTGTATTTTCATTAATTGATAAAGCAGAGTGCTATTTTACAGATGGAATTTATGACTCCGCTCTTTTTTATTGCGATAAGGCCGAAGCGTTCAGTAAGCAAAAGAATTTTAAAAAGGGCCAGGCATATGCATTAATAGAAGCCACAGATATTTATATTGACAAAGACGATTTGGAGAAAGCCGATGCAACAGCTCAAGTGGTAAATAAAATTGGAGTGCAATTAAAAGATTCTCTTATTACTGCAATTACCTTCCTTCAAATGGCACAGGTAAAAATGTACAAGAATGAATTGGATGCAGCCATTACTACATTTGAAAAAAGCCTTCAACATTATTTGGCTAAACGACCAACAAAGTGGACCGCACTGGCCTACAACGATATGGGCTACACATGGGGAAGAAAAGGAGAAATTGCAAAGCAGGCTGACTATCTTATCAAATCTATTAATATTTATGAAAATTATTTTCCTGACAAATACGGAGAATTGGGTGTTGCTTACAGTAATCTTTCAACTGTTTATTATGGGTTGAATGATCGGACAAAAGCAATTGAGTATGCTAAGAAATCTTTAAGTTATCGGGAAAAAACGGGTGATATTTCCCGGTTGTCATTGGGCTGCTGCAATATTAGCCAGGTTTACCTAGGGATTGATAATGCAGAAGCGGAAAAATATCTACAGCTCTGTGTTATTTATGCATTACAAAGTAAGCTGGAGTCAAGAATAATCCACTCCTACGTTACCGCCTCTAATTTGTATAGTACAAATGGGAAAAAGAAAGAAGCTCTGGAGTTTGAGTTGAAAGTAATTGAACTCCTTGAAAAAAACAAGAAAGACCCCTTTATGCTTGCCAGGCGCTATATGGCTGCCGGAATGCTTCATCAGCAATTGAAAAATGATTCAACAGTGGTTCTTTCTTACTACAATAAATCGCTGGCTTTACTGAAAAAAAATAATGACAGGGCAAGCCTCAGGGATTATTATGCGCAATTAGCTAATTTCTACAGTGAATTAAAAAATTATGGTCCGGCATATGAAAATTACAAGAAGTACATTTTATACAGAGACAGTATTGTATCCGATAAAACAAAAACATCTATAGCAGAAATAACAACCCGCTACGAAACTGAGAAAAAGGATAAAGAAATAATCAGGTTAAACACAGCACAGCAAATTCGCCAGTTAGAAATTGAAAAGCAAAAAGCTGTTATTGATGGTAATGCAGCGGTAGCATTACAAAAGCAAAATGAAATCGATTTGCTATCAAAGTCGCAGGAATTACAAAATGCCAGGTTGCTGGAGCAGGAAAGAGAGTTAGAAAAAAAAGAACTCATTGCTACGGCCAACCAACAGCAATTGCAATTAGCCGAAACGGAAAAGCAATTGCAGGAAAGAACAATAAAGAATCAAAAAACATTGCGGAATCTTTTATTGGGAGGAGTTGGACTTATATTGCTGCTTGGTTACGCTTATTTTAACCGTTATCAACTAAAGAAAAAATTAGAACAACAGAAAAGTTTGCTGGCTATGCGCAATAATATAAGCCAGGATTTGCATGATGATATTGGGGCTTCACTTAGCAATATTAATATCCTCAATGAACTGGCTCGCAGAAATATTGCCCAACCGGAAAAATCAAAAGAGTATTTGGCTAAAGCATCAGAAGATATTCAACGTATAAGCGAGTCGTTATCTGATATTGTATGGAATATCAATCCGAAATATGACGATATGCAAAATCTTTTTATACGTATGAAAAGATATGCAGCCGATATGCTGGATGGAAAGAATATAGATGGGCATTTTGATTTTCCGGCTGCAGAAAATAGTGTGCAACTTAGTATGACACAACGGAGAGATTTGTACCTGATCTTTAAGGAAGCAATCAATAATTTGGTGAAATATTCCGGTGCAAAAGAAGCGTCTGTTTTAATTCAGGCAGAGAAGCATAAGATAGTAATGCAGGTAAAAGATGATGGGATAGGTTTCGATCGCCATATCATAAAAGCTGGTAACGGTTTGTATAATATGGAGCAACGGGCAAAAGCTTCTGGAGGGGTTTTAATTATTCATTCATCACCCGGCAAGGGAACCGTTTTGAATTTGGAAATGTAAGTTTCCTGAAACGTTTTTTTTGACTACCCGAAAGTGTAATAGATTAATTCCCTTTAGCATTGTATTTTTAATCATATGGCTTACCAGCTTTTAATATTTGAAGATAATGCCCGGTTGCGGCAGTCACTGGAACTATTATTGAATGAAACAGGTTGTAAAATTAGAAGCTGACCTGGTAGTAATGGATATTGATATGCCGGGCATTGGTGGAGTGGAAGGAGTGAAACGAATTAAAAATGTGAGCCCCGAAGTAAAGATCGTAATGCACACGATGTTTGATGATGATAATAGGATTTTCGATTCTATTTGCGCTGGTGCTGATGGATACCTGTTGAAGAATACTTCTCCTTTACAATTAATAAGTGCCTTACAGGATGTAATGATTGGAGGAGCACCCATGAGCCCCTTTGTTGCACAGAAAGTTTTTCAGCATTTTAGAAAGGTTAATGCAGTCAATGAAGAATTCAATCTTACAGCAAGAGAAAAAGAAATGCTTGAATTGTTAGTAAAAGGCAATTCCTATAAAATGATTGCGGATAAAAGCGAAATAACCATTGATAC
>LNFJ01000095.1 GCA_001464625.1 Bacteroidia bacterium Ga0077558
TTCATTTGCAGTTGACCGATAAATTCTGTTCGTTTACGGTTTAATACTTCTCTAACAAATCCCTGCATACGGCGATTACCGCTTTTTACTTCCTTAACAGCTACTCGAACTGTATCTCCATGAAGTGCTGTATTAAAGTCCGCAGGACGAATCAATATATCAACCTCCATGCCTTCTATTGTTACGAAACCCATTCCTGACCGGGTTATGTCTAAAGTACCTTTCAGCACTTTGTTATGCCCTGATTGCGGTTTTCTTTTTTCTTCTTTTCTTTTTTTTGAATTCTTTCTTCCCATATTATGGTTTAATGCTTTTTGTAAAATTTGTAATAAAATTTTCGACTAAGGAGTCAAACTTCCCGCCTTCATTAAATAAAAAATGATGCCGGACTGGCAGAATATATAATGGCAGATCACTTATTTCAGTTTCAAATTTTAAAAGCCGGACTGCATCTTTTTCTGTGGTGAGGATAATTTTATTTTTACCCTCCATTGTTTCTAATTTCTTTTTTATGTCATTTAGATCATCAATACTAAAAATATGATGGTCTGCATATTGCATCATGTAATATACTTTACTTTGGCTTTCCAACATTTTCTTTAGCGGTCTTGGATTGGCAATGCCTGATACCAGTAAGACTTCCCGTTGCTCGTCTAGCAGAATCGTTTTCTTGCTTTTTATATGATAAGGAGCACCATATTCAATTGTTGTAAAAAAAATATGCTGATGTTCCAATGGCATTATTTCTTCTACGATTTTTTTCTTTTCACCTTCTGACAAATCAGCCTTGCATTTTGTTACTATAATTATCTCCCCCCTTTTATAGGAACTCTTATTGTCTCTCAAATCACCAGTTGGCAAATAAAAATCCCTTGTAAATAAATTGTTGAAATCAGTTAGTAAAATATTCAATCCTGCTTTTATGGTACGGTGTTGAAATGCATCATCCAGCAAAACTGCCTCTGTGCCTGGCCTGTCATGTAAAAGCTGTGGTATCGCTACAATTCTTTCTTCTCCTACCGCTACCGGAACATCCGGAAATTTTAGGTGAAACTGCATTGGCTCATCTCCAATATCCAACGCCGTTGTGTTTTTATTTGCCAGAGCGTAGCCCCTTGTTTTCCTTTTATAGCCCCTGCTGAGAGTGGCCACATTGAACTTGTCTTTTAATTTTACTACCAGGTATTCAATCATGGGCGACTTACCTGTTCCTCCAACAGAAAGATTGCCTACACAAATAATGGGCAATCCAAAACTGGCCGATTGGAAAATTCCTTTGTCATATAAAAAGTTTCGGACACTGATGATCAGCCAATAGAGCAAGGCGAATGGCAATAATAGTATTCGAAATGATTTTAGAAAAAAATTAGAAAACATAAACGTTTTGAGGCGTTATACAAAGGTTTAAAGGTACGTCAAATTCGTCCGTATCGCTTATCTCTTCAATGGGCTCAAAATAACTAAACCCAATTTTAATACACTCTTTTCTACAACCAGCAAGGAATTTATCGTAGAAACCTTTGCCATACCCAACCCGATACCCGTTTTTATCTACTGCTAATAGTGGTACTAAAACCATATCAATTTCTTCGACATTTACTGTAGAACCGTCTGAAGGTTCATAAATGCCATTATTGTTTTTAATAAACTCAGTTCCCTCATTAACAAGAATTGCTGTCATTTCATTGGTTAGAAAGTTGGATTTTGGATAGGTGATTATCAATTCAGGGTTTCTGAATTCAATATAATCGGTAAATAAATGTGTATCCGGTTCATGATGGGCCTCAATCGGCCAATAAGAAAACAAAGTATTGATAAACGGAAGATTGACGGTTTGCAATTGTATCAGCAGTAAATCATCCAGTCGGGAACGGTCAGCAGTAGTAAGTGCATTTCGTTTCTCACGGTAAATTTTGCGGAGTTCTTTTTTTGTCATTGTTCCCTGTTCTCAACAAAAGTAGAAAATATGGTTGTACCATAGTTTCTTTCTGATTTGTAAAATGGAAAATTCTTGTAATCATTTCTTGGAGTATGTTCTAATACAAACCAACCACCATTATTAAGCAATTGCTTTTCAAAAATTTTTTTTGGTAGATCATCAATAGTGGTGAGTGCATAAGGCGGGCCAGCAAAAATAAAGTCAAATTTGTCGGTGCATTGGTCAATGAATTTAAATACATCCATCTTCACAGCTTTTAATCCTTCAATCCGGAGTGTGGTGGCTGTTTTTTTAATGAATTCATACATCACAGCGTCTTTCTCCACAATGGTTAAATCTTCTACACCTCTTGAAGCAAGTTCATAACTGATGCTGCCGGTACCTCCAAACAGATCTAATGTTTTCAATTCTTCAAAATCAAGATTATGCTGCAGTACATTGAACAAGCCTTCTTTCGCAATATCAGTGGTGGGCCTTGTATGCGGCATATTCGTTGGCGGGTTAAATCTTCGACCGCCATGTTCACCTCCTATGATGCGCATTTTGCCAGGTCATTAAGTGATGTAAAAAAATGTGCGGGACTCTCATTAGTTACCGGTGCTTTCCAACCTGCATTTCTAAATTCAACATGCAGAAAATATTGATGCAATTCCCTGTATAGGGCTGATTCTTGTTCAACCAAACCGGATAAGTGAATACTCACCTGCTGTTGGTTTAAACCAAACTGCTGGCAAATTTTCAACAAATAAAATATCACATCAGCCGGAGTTGAATAAGAAAAAGTTTGAGCTAACAATAATTTCCCGTTGGCAGATGCCAATACAGTAAAATCTTCGTTACGGAAATTAACAAGTATGTTGCCTCCTTCTGTTGTAGCAGTATTGTTTTTTATACTCACCGTATTGCGATGCCAGTACTTTCCGGTCAAAAATGTTTTGCTTATCCTGTCATGCACTTTTTGGGGAACCGCATATAAATTATTCACTTGCCATTCGTTAATCGTTTCCGAAATAACAGATGCTGTTGCGGCTATGCCTGTAATAGTGCTCATTAAAAAAGCCCCATCTTCATGCCTGTAATTTTTGGAAGGAACTAAACAACTTTGGGGATAATCAAAACAAACCAATGTCTGGTAAAAAGAATGTGTCAGTTCAGGATGTGCAGAAAATAATTCGCTCAAAAAATCATCATTAATTACTTCTGCATTGTAGTAGGCCAGTTTCTTTAACTCCTGCGAAGCAAAGTCGGTAATGGAAAAACAGCAATGCTTTTCCCCTATCTCAATTGAGAGAACCGGTTGTACACTATCCTTTCCCTCTTCAGTGATATCAAATAATTGCTTCAACGTATCTTTTTTAATTGCGTGCAATATTAGCCAAAATTTAAATATCGTAGGTTTGCCAACTTTTATTAATGGCAACAACATCTCCACATAACGATTTACAGGTTCAAATTACCAATAAGCAGATTCTTAAGATCGCTTTGCCTATTAGTCTTGCCATTTTCATCCCCCAGCTAAATTTTATTACCAATAATATTTTCTTGGGGCATTATGATAATGACAGTCATGCCCTTGCCGTAGCTGGCATTACAGGGGTTTATTACCTAATTTTCGCTGCGATTGGCTACGGGTTAAATAATGGCTTGCAAGCCCTCATTGCCCGCAGAGCTGGCGAAAATCGTCCTGATGAAATAGGCAATATATTTACACAGGGTGTTTTGATCAGCGTAATAATATCCGCAGCAGGCATTATCATTACTTATACTATCACACCGTATTTATTCAGTCTTATCCTCCACGACCCGGTTGTACATAAAAAAGCAGTAGAGTTCCTCCAGATAAGAATATGGGGTTTACCTTTTTTATATGTCTTTCAACTTCGCAATGCATTGCTGGTAGGTACCAACCAAAGCCGTTATTTGGTAGCAGGTACATTAGCAGAAACCCTAACGAATGTGGGGCTCGATTACTTATTGATATTCGGAATGCTTGGCTTCCCCGAACTTGGTTTTAATGGTGCAGCCATTGCTTCGGTAATTGCAGAGTTTGTTGGCATGTTTGTCATCTTTCTGGTCATCCGCTGGAAAGGGATCAGCAAACGGTTCAATTTGTTTCGGCGATTGAAATGGAGCAAAGAAAACAATGCACTCATCTTCTCCATGTCGGCACCGCTAATGTTTCAGCATGCTATCAGTATCATCAGCTGGCAATTTTTCTTTTTATTGACAGAGCATCATGGAGAAATGGCCTTAAAAGTGTCCAATGTCATGCGTAACATCTTTGGCATTTTTGGATGTGTTACCTGGGCATTTGCTGCCACTACAAATGCGATGGTGAGTAATGTGATTGGACAAGGAAAACAAGAACAGGTACCGGGTTTATTAAAGAAAATAATTACTCTGAGTACAGGAGTAGCTATTGTATCATGTATTCTGCTTAATCTATTCCCGGTTATGTTCCTCTCCATCTTTGGACAAGGAAATGAATTTATAATCGCTGCTCTTCCTGTATTACGGGTAATCACTGCAGGAATGATATTGATGTCATTTTCAATTGTAATGTTAAGTGCTGTAACGGGAACCGGCAATACAAGAATTACATTTTATATAGAGCTTTTTGCAATTATTTTGTATTGTATTTATGTGTATCTAGTTTCAGAATACTTTTTCCTGCCAATTAAATTTGGCTGGATGAGTGAATGGCTTTACTGGCTTAGCCTGTTTGTACCATCGCTTTTGTATATGCGAAGTGGAAGATGGAAGAATAAAATTATTTAGCCAGCTGCATTGCTACTATCGGCTTCGTTGCGTCGCACACTTCATCGTTCGGTAATACTACTCAGCATTTTCTAAGCGCAAAAAAGTATTTCAAAACCCTTTCTCATACTTTACTCCCACCGTGCCAACAAACTTTGCAATAGGAGGATTTAATTTAGTAGCTGCTATTTCTACTTTTTTTATTTGCGGAAAAGCTACATGAATATGCTCCGTCACTTCCATTAAAAACGTTTCCAGTAACTCACGGGGCTTTTGCATTTCTGCTTTTATCAGGTCATACAAAGCAACATAGTTCACCGTTGCTTCAATATCATTTACAACAACTGTTGCCGGGTTGTATACAACAGAAAGATTCACTTCGAACTCGGTTCCGATATTTTTTTCTTCTGCATATAAACCATGATAGGCATAAAAGCGAAGATTATTGACTGATATGGTAAGTAAACCCGGCATCAATGTCCCTTTGCTCCTAAATATCGCTCCGCATCCAATGCTGCCATACAACCGCTTCCCGCAGCAGTTACCGCTTGCCGGTATATTTTATCCTGCACATCGCCAGAAGCAAATACACCCTCTACATTTGTTTTGGAACTACCGGGTGTTGTTATTAGATAACCTGCATCATCCATATCCAGCCATCCTTTAAAAATAGCAGAATTAGGTTGATGGCCTATCGCAACGAAAAATGCACTTACAGGTACATCCTGTTTATCGCCTGTTTCATTGTTCTTGATCCTAACCGCTTCTACTTTTTTATCTCCCAGCACTTCATCCGTTTCACTATGCCAGTATATTTTAATGTTAGCCGTTTTCAATACTCTGTCCTGCATCACTTTACTGGCTCTCATTTCTCCTTTTCTAACGATCATGTGTACCTGCGAACATATCTTAGATAAATACAACGCTTCTTCCGCAGCAGTATCACCAGCACCAACGATCGCCACTTCTTTTCCTTTAAAGAAAAAACCATCACATACGGCACAGGCACTTACACCGTAGCCATTCAATCGTTGTTCGCTTTCCAACCCCAGCCATTTTGCAGAAGCACCGGTAGAAATAATTACAGAATCTGCTTCGATCCATTTCTCTTCATCGATCTGCACTTTATGCACCGGTCCTGTAAAATCAACTTTGGTAGCCAATCCATACCGTATATCGGTACCCATACGGGCTGCTTGTTTTTCAAAATTCACCATCATATCCGGTCCTTGAATTCCATCCGGATAGCCGGGATAGTTTTCCACCTCTGTTGTAATGGTCAATTGTCCACCCGGTTGAATGCCCTGGTACAAAACCGGGTTTAATCCTGCTCTGGCAGCATAAATAGCAGCTGTATATCCTGCAGGCCCAGAACCAATAATTAAGCAATGAACTTTTTCTATAGTATCCATCTGTAGTTTGTCAATTAAGTAATCCTGTAAAATTAATGGTTAATCACCAATCAATCGGTCACTTGTGCGACTACCGGAAGACAATGTGTACAATGTCTGAAGAATGAATTTACTGAGGTATAATGATAGTTCTGTATTGGGTAGCATAACCGCCAAAATAACCCAAAGCACCACCGATAATATTGCTGATTACTTTAGTGGGAGAAGAAAATGGATTGCCCACACTTGCGTAGGTGAATTCCATTGTACGCCAAAAGTCGTATGTAGCTTTATCAATATTGCTTAACTTAAGCGTAACCGTATCGCCTTTATCAAAAAAAGAATACCCTTCAGGTGTAGATCCGTTTCTTGGGATGCCCCGCTCTACTTGCACCTCATAAGTGGCTCCATCAATAACCTGATCATCAAAGACGGAATTAAATCCGGGATAAAACAATTCACTGTTTCTTTTAGTGAAATAGCGAACATAGTCTCCAAAGCCTGGCTTGTCGGTTGCTTTTATCATCACTGAAACCTTTTCAGGTGGATTACCCGCAGGCGCCGGCTTCCAATAAAAAGAATCAATACGGCGGGTTGTATCAGGTATACTAGTTGTAGCTGTATATTCTTTTCCATCAGCTACAATTCTTAATGTGTATTGCTTATTGATCTCCCCCACAAAAGCTGTTGCCGGGTTTGCCGGATCGTTAGAGTAATAATAAAAATTAATACCGGGAGCAATGGGTACTGTATACTCTTTTAACTGATGCGTAGTGGTGCCATTCGATACATATACGTCTGCATTTCTTACA
>LNFJ01000096.1 GCA_001464625.1 Bacteroidia bacterium Ga0077558
ACCATTATTGTCAACAATGCACATCAATTTGGTTTAAGTGATCTGCACCAATTGCGGGGAAGAGTTGGAAGAAGTAATAAAAAAGCATTTTGTTATTTGTTAGCTCCGCCGATGAGTACATTACCGAATGACTCTAAGAAAAGATTACAAACACTGGAGCAGCATAGCGAATTAGGAAGTGGTTTTCAAATAGCGATGCGGGATTTAGATATTCGTGGTGCAGGCAATTTATTAGGTGGAGAGCAAAGCGGCTTTATGGCCGATATCGGTTTTGAAACATACCAGAAAATATTAGATGAGGCCATTCGGGAATTAAAGCGAACAGAGTTTAAAGAGTTATTCAAGGAAGAAATTACAAAGCAGGACGACTTTGTTTCCGATTGTATAATTGATACAGACTTAGAGATTTTAATTCCTGATGAATATGTAGAAAGTATTGGAGAAAGGCTATCACTTTATCAGCGTCTTGACAATTGCGAAACAGAAGAAGAGTTGACGGAAATGAAAATAGAAATGGAAGACCGGTTTGGCGCCTTGACACAACCGGTACAAGATTTATTTACTACAGTAAGATGCCGTAAGCTGGCAGTTGAACTTGGGTTTGAAAAAATGTCGTTAAAGGATACCACACTTCGTTGTTTCTTTATCAATCGACCAGACTCGCCGTATTTTGAATCTTCTACTTTCCAAAAAATTATCCAGTTTTTGCAAACTGAGACAAATAAAGCAAAGCTTAAACAAAATGGTCGTTTATTTATGCTGATTGCCAATGACATGAAAAATATGGATGAGGTAAATCGCTTTCTTCAAGGCATGCATACCTGGTGTTTTGCTGATTCTGCAATCCCGGCATAAGCAATTACCCGTATCTATCTCAAACGCTTAACAGTATTGGCTTTCTCAGCTATTTATACTATTTTTATTATCCATAACAGTCGCTATGAGGTTCAATCCAATTCCCCTGATAACATGCTGCCTGCTTGTTAGTTTTAGCACATGGGCACAAACCGATTTACGCCGCAATCTTTTATTGAAAAGTGGCACTATTACTCCTGTAAAAAATATTACACCCGAAGCAATAAATACGTTTAACCGCAATGTATCAACAGCGCAGGAAAAAAAATTTGCTGTAATTCAATTTGAACAAATACCAACCGAAGCGGTAAAACAACAATTGAAGCAACAAGGTGTTGAGTTGCTGGACTATATTCCTAACAATGCCTATACAGTAACTATTTCAGGTCTTCTTACTGCTACTACTCTATTACAGGCAAAAGCAAGCGCAGTCATTGAACTTACGGCTATGCAAAAAATGCAACCACAATTGGCGCAAGGAAACTTTCCGCAATATGCAGTAAAAGTTGCCGGAACAGTTGATGTAAATATCAGCTTTCCAAAATCATTTCCTTTTGATGCGGTGATCAGTGAGTTAAATAAGAAAAATTTCGACGTTATTTCAACAGACCTCAAAGATTACAGGGTTATAACATTGCGAATTCAAGTGAATCGTTTAGGTGAGTTAGCATTATTACCTTTTATTGAGTATGTAGAAACGATACATGGAGAAGATGTTCCACTAAGCTCGGTGTGGACTAATTGGGGCAGAGATGGTGTTCGGGCATCTCTGCTAAGTGCACCCTTAAGTGTTGGAGGAAAAAATCTTAAAGGGAGTGGAGTTGTAATTGGTATTGGTGATAATGCAGATTTTCAACCACACGTAGATTTTACAAACAGGGTAATTAGCCGGGCTGGAACTGGTTATGGTGGTCATGGTACGCATGTGGCTGGTATTTCAGGTGGTGCAGGGATACGCAATGAAGTGCGTACGGGATTTGCACCTAAATCAACACTGATTGCACAAGTTTATTCCAATATTTTTTTAAATGCCCCCGCTTATATCGCTGATCATGGCATGGTGATTACCAACAATTCCTATGGTAACAATGTAACGGAGTGTGCTACGTTTGGTGTGTATGATTTGTATTCAAGAATTTTAGATCAACAGGCAACAGATCTTCCTAATCTGCAAAGTGTATTTGCTGCTGGCAATAGTGGCCTGCTAAAATGTACACCTTTTCCCGATAGCTTTAGAACAGTACTTGGTGGCTATCAATCTGCAAAAAATGTTATTAGTGTAGGCAATGTTACTCCAATCGGATTTATTTTTCAGCAATCGAGCAGAGGTCCGGTAAAGGATGGTAGAGTTAAACCGGAAATAACAGCTGTAGGTTCTTTTATTACAGCCGCAGGCCCAACCCCTCCATTTAATTATTACTATGAAAATACCGGAACAAGTATGGCTGCTCCCTCCATTTCCGGGGGACTTGCTTTGCTGTATGAAAAATATCGTTTTCAGAATTCAGGAGCTAATCCAAAGAACGGATTAATGAAAGCACTAGTTTGCAATAGTGGTGATGATTGGGGAGTAGCCGGGCCAGATTATACACATGGGTTTGGTGTAGCAAATTTTCGCAGGGCAATGGATATGCTCGAAAATAATCGTTTTGCAACAGGCGATATTGCTGAAACAGATCCTGATGCTGAAATAATGGTGAATGTACCCGCAGGTACAGCAGAATTAAAGGTGATGTTGTATTGGAATGATCCGGCAGCAGCAGCTATGGCATCGCAGACATTGGTAAATAATCTTGATCTTGAAGTTGAACCAAATGCATCTGGACCTGTATTGCCTTTAGTTCTGGATACTGCTTTTAATATGATAAAAATTCCTGCAACAAACGGAATTGATAACATAAATAATATTGAGCAGGTAGTAATAAAAAACCCAGCTGCAGGAAATCATACCATACGTATAAAGCCAACCAGTATTACAGTTGGTGCTTCACAAGAGTATTTTATTGTGTATGATTTTGTACCTACTGAAACTGTTCTTACTGCTCCGTTTGGGGGCGAAACATATGTGCATGGAGAAAACGTAATTGCAAGATGGGATTCCTATGGTGATCCGCAATCTACTTTTACGATTGAATTCAATGATGGAATCGGGGGTGGATGGGCAACAATGAAAGATAATATTGAAGCCGATAAAAGATTATTTTTCTATACTAATCCTAATCCCAACCAATGGTTTATTGTGCCACAGGTAACCACTAATAATGCACAAGTACGAATAACCAGAAATATTGGCGGATTATCCAGTACCAGTTTGCCTTTTGTTGTTTGTGATACTATGAATATAAGCCTGTCTGCAAATCAATGCGAAGGCTATTTTTCTATTGATTGGCTCCCAGTTACAGGGGCAGCCGGCTATGAAGTAATGATGCTGCAAGGGGATGAAATGGTTTCTGTTGCTACAGTTAACAATTCTACATTTACTTATACGATTGGTGGCCTGTCAAAAGATTCTGTTTACTGGGTTACGGCAAGGCCTTTAATCAGCACTACTGCTATACCAACACCCAGTCCCGGCAGAAGAGGAATAGCGGTTTTTAGAAAGCCTGATGCCGGCAATTGTACAAACCCCATTTCAAACTTTGATGTAAAAGTTGATTCCATACTGTCGCCATTAAAAAATGGTCGGTTCCTTACCTCCACTGAATTAAATGCCAGTACTCCTGTAAGCATTCGTATAAAAAATTTAGATAACGATCCTACTACTGGCGATATTGAAATAACATACACTCTAACCGGACCAACTTCTGCCACAGCTACACAAGTTATTAATCCAGCCATCCCGGGTGGAGGAACCTATGTGCATACATTTAATGCATCAGAAAATATTGACCTTTCTGCAATTGGAACATATACATTGGAAGTTGCTATCACACAACTTAATGTATCTGATCCTGTTTTACAGAACAATACATTAATTCAAACCTATAAGCAATTACCAAATCCGCTAATCTCACCCATTGTTACGGGTATCGATTATCCCGCTGCTTACATAGATAATTTTGATGCAGCGGCCATTCAATCATACACATCGCACCTAATAGGTATGCAAGGGCTCGATAAGTATGATTTTGTAAATAGCAATGCGGATGGCCGTATCAGAACTTTTGTTAATACAGGAATTGCCTATTCAGGAAACAGAGCCATTACCTTAGATGCAAAGATTGGAAATGCAGGTACTACCGATTCACTGACAGGTACGTATAACCTTTCAAATTTTACCCCTTCATCGCATGATTTGAGACTCGACTTCCGTTATAAAAATCACGGACAAGGAAATAATGCAGCTAATAAAGTATGGATAAGAGGAGAAGATGACGAGAATTGGATTGAAGCCTATAATCTTTTTGCCAACCAATATGAAGTGGGAGCAGGTTATAAGCAAACTGAAAGTATTGAGCTCAGCGACCTATTAAATAATGCCGGGCAAATCTTTTCAACAAGCTTTCAGGTAAGGTGGGGTCAATATGGAAGACATATGGCTGCTGATGATAATGGAGCTGCCGGGTACACTTTTGATGATGTACGATTATATCGTGTAACGGATGATATGCAATTGATGAGTATCGATACGCCTGCTACGGCCAGTTGTGCTTTAACAGCTGCTACACAAATAAAAATAACAGTGCGTAATAGTGCAGATGTTGATATTTCAAATGTGCCTGTTATTTTTAGAGTAGATGGTGGTGCATGGTTAGCTATTCCAGAAAATATTCCATTGATTCCGGCCAACGATACCGTGCAATATATTTTTATCGCAACAGCAGATCTTTCCGCATTTGGGTCGCATATCATTGAAGCGGTAGTAGACTATGGAACAGATACCTATCCAATTAATGACACTGCAAGACTTGCAATCTTAAACC
This sequence comes from Bacteroidia bacterium Ga0077558, assembly GCA_001464625.1. Classification (GTDB taxonomy): domain Bacteria; phylum Bacteroidota; class Bacteroidia; order Chitinophagales; family Chitinophagaceae; genus JJ008. The sequence continues at coordinate 4,779 of LNFJ01000096.1, forward strand.
TTCCTGTTGTTGTGGTTACACCTTCAACTCCCCACCTCGAAAATTTTGAATTGGGTAACGGGTCATGGTTTACGGGAGGTAAAAACAGCTCATGGGAATATGGTACGCCAGCATCATTCCGTATTAATAGGGCTGCCAGTGGAAGCAAAGCCTGGAAAACCAGAATTAGTGGAAATTATAATGATCTCGAAAAATCATTTTTATACTCACCATGCTTTAATGTATCTGCATTAACTAATCCAACACTTAGTTTTAGTGTTTCTCTTGATTTTGAAGATTGCGGTGCCAGTACTTTTTGTGATGGAGCCTATATGGAATACTCATTGGATGGAGAAACATGGGATACATTAGGTGCTTTCGGGCAAGGAACAAATTGGTATAATAAAAATTATGCATCTGGTGTTGAACTCTGGAGTGTACAGAATTATACCCGTTGGCATGTGGCCACCATTTCGCTTTCTGTAATTCCTGTTCCTGTTACTCAGTTAACGCAATTGCGTCTTCGGTTTGTTGTGTTATCAGATCCTTTCTCAAACAGGGATGGGTTAGCTGTAGATGATATTCATGTGTACGATAATCCATATGGTATTTATGATGGCATAACTATGGTAACGCCACAAACAGTCAATATTCCCGGCGATAATAGCTGGGTTGATGTTCTTTCTTCCTCCAATAAATTAATTGCATCTGTAAAATCTCCTGTAACTGCAATGGGTAGTACAGAAGTTCAAGCATACATTCATACTGGTGGACCTCGTATTAGCGGTCTTCAGTTTTATCATAACAGGAATATTACAATCAAGCCAACTACAGCGACACTAAGTGATTCTGCAACTGTTCGTTTTTATTTTCTTGATACCGAAACAGAGGCATTGATTAACGCAACAGGCTGCACTTATTGCTTTAAGCCTTCTACAGCGTATGATTTGGGAGTTACCAAATACACCGACCCGGATAAAGCAAAGGAAAATGGCACACTGGCAGATAATACTAACTCACCGGGGATATACAATTTTATTCTTTCTTCAAAAGCAACAAAAGTTCCTTTCGATAAAGGCTATTATGCAGAATTTAAAGCAAATGGCTTTTCAGAGTTTTGGTTAAATAACGGAGGCCTAAACCAAAATAGGCCTTTGCCAGTTCAGCTACTTAGTTTTACTGCCAGTAAATCAAGTAATGGAAAAGATGTTCTTGCAGAGTGGGTGACTGTTACGGAGCAAAACGTAAACAGATATGAAGTAGAAGTTGCAAAAAGTAATGCTGATTATCAGCAAAACCGATTTGTAAAAATTGGTGAGGTCAGCAGTAACGGAAACTCGACACAGGAACAGCGGTATAATTTTACTGATATTGAAAATAGTAAAACTGGTACCCGCTATTATAGGTTAAAGATGATTGATAATGATGGAAGCTTTTCTTATTCGCCAATAAGACCAGTTACATTTAATGATGAAATGCAATGGCAGGTTAATCCTAATCCCTCGGCTGGTATTTTTAATTTTAGCTTCCAAACGACGGATGGAGAAATGGTAAGTGCCAAAATATATGATGTGAGTGGTAGACTGGTTCAAAGCAGCCAGATGATTGCCAATGGCTTTATTCAGCGGATCAATATAGATCTTACGGAAGCCAAATATGCAAGCGGACTTTATTTGTTGGAAGTTGTTGCAGGGCAGGAGAAACAATCGTTCAGGTTGTTGAAGCAATAGTAGAAGGTACAAGAAACAAGTCGTGATATTCTGAAATTCGGTGTTTAATCGGAGGGATAGCAGGTGACGAGGATAATTACTGGACGACCATATGAGTGAATAACAGGCGATACTAGAAGCAATGCAGCCAGACAAATAATTTTCCTGAAAATAAAAAACCCGTCTCATTTTAAACAAGACGGGTGTATCAATTCGTTAATGAAGGCTTATTCCCAGCCTTGCTTTGCAATTCCTGCTTTAATAGCTGCTAATGCTTTTTCTGCTCCCATTAGGGTTGTGAGCTTATTGCCTTTACCATCATTTCCTTGCGCCATATAAGCTCCTTTAGCTGTTTTAGTAATAACAGCATCCAGCATTTCAACACCTTTTTCTTTGGTTTTTACGTTATAGGCTGTAATTTTTACATCAGACATTGTCAATAGTTTTTGAGTTAGTAAAGACTGAAATTAAGCATTCCGACCGATTTTAAAGGCTAAAATTTCCAAAAAGGCATTAAAAAGCCCCTTTAGAAAGGGGCTAATTTGTTTACTTATAATGACTTAGGTCTTATATATCTAGTTTGGCATATTTCGCATGGCTCTCTATAAATGCCCTTCTTGGAGCTACTTCATCACCCATAAGCATGCTAAATATCCTATCAGCTTCAGCGGCACTTTCAATAGTTATCTGCTTTAAAGTACGGGTATCTGGGTTCATAGTGGTTTCCCAAAGCTGGTCTGCATTCATTTCTCCCAAACCTTTATAGCGTTGAATGTTTACAGAGTCATCTTTACCTCCGCCAATTCTATCGATTAAAGCCTTACGCTGGTCTTCGTTATAAGCATAAGCCTGTTCTTTACCCTTTTTGATTAAGTAAAGTGGTGGTTGCGCTATATATACATAGCCTTGTTCTACCAACTCCGTCATATAGCGATAAACGAATGTAAGGATCAGCGTGGCGATATGACTTCCGTCCACATCTGCATCGGTCATGATGATTAGCTTATGATAACGGAGTTTACTAAGATCAAGTGCCTTTGGATCTTCCGGTGTTCCCATCTTCACCCCTAAGGCAGTGAACATATTTCTTATTTCCTCATTGTCGTATATCTTATGCTCCATTGCTTTTTCTACGTTCAGGATTTTACCTCTGAGTGGCAGAATTGCCTGAAAACTTCTGTCTCTTCCTTGCTTGGCGGTACCGCCTGCTGAATCTCCTTCCACCAGGTATAACTCGCAGCGTTCAGGATCCCTTTCTGAACAATCAGCCAATTTACCAGGTAAACCTCCTCCACTCAATACTGATTTTCTTTGAACAAGCTCTCTTGCTTTTCTTGCAGCGGCTCTTGCTTGCGCAGCAAGAATAACTTTTGCTACTATATTCTTCGCTTCTTTTGGATTTTCTTCCAGGTAAGCTTCTAATACTTTTGATACGGTGGTGTCAACCACTCCCATTACTTCATTGTTACCAAGTTTTGTTTTTGTTTGTCCTTCAAACTGTGGCTCGGGAACTTTTACTGAAATGATTGCACTAAGACCTTCACGGAAATCATCGCCTTCAATTTGCACTTTGGCTTTTTCAAACAAACCTTGCTTGTCGCCATAGCTTTTAAATACTCTTGTTAATGCACGGCGAAAACCAGATACATGGGTTCCACCTTCAATTGTATTGATATTATTTACATAAGAATAGATATGTTCATTGTAGCTGTCGTTATAGCTTAATGCTACTTCTACCATTACGTTGGTACCCTCATCTCTACCTTCTACATAAATTACTTTTGGGATCAATGGGCTTCTTCCGGCATTGCTGTCGAGCATTTCAACAAACTCGGTAATACCGCCTTCGCTATAAAATAAAATGCTGTAGGTAGAGCCGTCTTCTTCTTTTTCTCTAAGATCGTTCAGCGTAATACGAACACCACGGTTCAGGTAGGATAACTCCCGGAGACGACCTTCCAGAATATCTTTATTGTAAACAGAAGTTATAAAAATTGTATCATCGGGCCAGAAATGAACTTTGGTTCCTGTTACATCACTTACACCAGCTTCTCTAACGGCATATTGAGGTACACCAATTTTATATTCCTGCTCGAAAATTTTTCCGTCTCTTTTTACTGTTACCAATAATAATTTACTTAATGCATTTACACAACTTACACCTACGCCATGCAAACCACCGGATACTTTATACGAACCCTTATCGAATTTACCACCCGCATGCAGTACTGTCATTACCACTTCTAATGCACTACGTTTTTCTTTTGTGTGCATGGCAGTAGGAATACCACGGCCATCATCTTCTACGGAAATAGAATTATCCTCATGTATGGTAACGAAAATGTTTTTGCAATAACCAGCCAATGCTTCATCAATAGAGTTATCTACCACCTCGTAAACAAGGTGATGTAATCCTTTTACACCAATATCACCGATGTACATCGCCGGTCGTTTACGAACGGCTTCTAAACCCTCTAGAACTTGAATACTATCGGCACTGTAACCGGCCGAAATTGCGGCTGCTTTTTCTTTAGCTTCTGTGGTCATAAAAATGGTAAAATCCTATGTTTTTGTATTGGGAAAATAGAACTCACAAATTTACGGAAATGAGGTGGTGAAATGGGTTTTTAAATGCTCTTTTTACACCTATTTTAGGTTACTGTGGATAACGAAAAAATGCCCTGTTTTAGGGCATTTTTTCGTATCTAAAAGAACTATTATTAATTGAGTAAATTTATAGACTTTAGGACTTTATCTTTTTACGATCTGCGCTACCAGATCAGCCTCAGCGCAAACCTTATTTCCTACATAGGTAGTGCCTTTCATTTCGCAGATTCCTCTGCGGATGGGAGCACTCAATTCCATTTTCAGAATTAATGTATCTCCCGGCTTTACCATGTTCTTGAATTTGCAGTTATCGATCTTCAGGAAATACGTGTCGTAACTACCTTCGCCGCTAAGATTAATGGCTAATATGCCGCCACATTGCGCCAGTGCTTCAATTTGTAATACACCTGGCATTACAGGATTGCCCGGAAAATGTCCCTGGAAAAACCATTCATTAAAAGTTACATTCTTTATACCTACAATTTGTGTATCACTTAATTCAATGATCTTATCTACTAATGCAAAGGGGTAACGATGTGGTAATTTTTTTTCAATATACTGTTGGTCATACACCGGCGGCAGGTTAGGGTTATATACTGGGATGCCCTTGGTGTGTTTATTTTTTTTGATGTATTGCTTGATTTTTTTTGCAAATTCTACGTTGCTGCTATGGCCGGGGCGATTAGCAATGATCCTTCCTTTTATGGGATAACCAATCAAAGCAAGGTCTCCAATTACATCCAATACCTTATGACGGGCTGGTTCATTTGGAAAATGTAATTCAAGGTTGTTTAGGTAGCCTTCACTCTTTATTTCAATTTTATCTTTATTGAATATTTTTTTCAATCGTTCCATCTCTTTATCATCAACAGGCTTGTCAACGATAACAATGGCATTATTTACATCACCACCTTTTATTAAATTATTGTCCAGTAACATTTCTAATTCATGTAAGAAGCAAAAGGTACGACAGGGAGAAATTTCTTCTTTAAAATCGGCGAGATGTTTCAGGCCCGCATGTTGTGTTCCCAATACAGGTGAGTTGAAATCAATTAACGTAGTTACCTGGTATTCCGTAGAAGGCATTGCTACCATCTCTACTCTTTTATCTTCGTCATAGTGATAAATATTTTCATCAATACTGTACCAAACTTTAGCAGCATCTTGTTCTGCAACGCCAGCTTTTTCTATTAATGCTACGAATGGTGCAGAACTACCATCCATGATTGGCATTTCAGGGCCATTAATTTCCAATAAGCAATTATCTACTCCCATTCCTACCAATGCGGCCAGTACATGTTCAACGGTGCTTACTTTAACGCCATTGCTTTCTAAAGTGGTTCCACGACTTACATCAGTTACCAAATCACAATCGGCTTTTATAACAGGCTGATTTGGCAAATCAACACGTTGAAACTGGAAACCAAATCCAGATGCAGCAGGATTCAATGTTAAGTCTGCCATGATACCGGTATGCAATCCTGTACCTGAAATTGTAACAGCTGTTTTCAGTGTATGTTGCTTATCAGGATTGAAGTCCGGGGAGATAATGGTACCCGTATTTGTCTTATTTTCTGCTGAAGTTATCATGCGGGCAAAGATAGGATTTACCATTCACAGCTTTATACCAGTCAGATAATTCTATAGTTCTTGTATCCGAAGAATCTTTTTCCGGTTAATTTTTCCAACTTGTGCAACAGCTTGTCTTTAAAGGAAAATCGGGTTTGGGAAGTATCAAGGTCGATATGCCAGTTTTTTTCGGCAATTCTTTTGTGCATTACTGCCGGATGTGTACCCTTGAATAGATCAATTGAATCGGTGTTATTAAAATAATCATATTGGTCTTTATCAGTAATAACCGATTCTTGATAATCGATGCCATTCCACAGACCAGAAAAATTGTTATACTTTTTTAATTGCTCATGTGGATGCCGCACCCAACCATAATGATAAATAGAGGCATCAATTTTCTTTACTCTTAATTTTTTATTTTGTTTGTTTCGAAAGCCCTGCGCATCACGATAGGAGACAACATTATTATTGTTTCGCACTATCCTGATCTCATTTTTGTACCATCGTCTTGAGTCGCCGATATAATCGTAGGTGCCATAGAAATGCTTGTAATTGAACAGCAGGCCATCAACATTTTTATTATCAGCATATTTAGTGGCGGCATCAACAATGGTTGGTAAATCCTTTTCATGTACCACTTCATCTGCTTGCAAGTAAAAAGCCCACTCATATTCTTGTGATACCTGTGCTAATGCTTTATCGGTTTCACTGGCCAATACTCTTCCACCTTCTTTTAGGGATTCGTCCCAAACAGAATGTACGATTTGGATTTTTGGAGAATTTATTGATTCAATTAATTGCAAAGTGCCATCATCACAATTACCTACACTTACAATAAACTTATCCACGATCGGTAAAATTGAAGTGATGGATGCAATAACCGGGTAATCGAATTTTACAGCATTGCGAATAAAAGTGAACCCACAGATTTTCATGGCAAAAATAAAAATTATACTAAGATACCTTTTCTGCGAGTAACTGCTTTACCAATGCTTCCAGTTCTTTAACTCTTTTTTCAAGTTCTGGAAGTTTGCGGCTCGCTGCCTGGCTACGTAATGCAGATGTATAATCGAAGGCCGGTGAACCGGTAACAGCTTTGCCAGACTCTATTGATTTACTAACGCCACTTTGTGCATTTACTTTGGCGCCATCGCCTAATTGTATATGGCCAACAATACCAGCTTGCCCACCAATCATTACGCCATTACCAATTTTAGTACTGCCGCTTACGCCTGCTTGCGCAGCAATTACTGTACTGTTTCCAATTTCTACATTATGTGCAATCTGTATCAAGTTATCCAATTTTGCACCTTTTTTAATTAGGGTAGAGCCAATTGTAGCTCTGTCAATAGTGGTGTTGGAGCCTATTTCCACATTGTCCTCAATAATTACATTTCCAATCTGTGGTACTTTTTTAAAACTACCATCGGCTTGCGGCGCAAAACCAAATCCATCGCTACCTATAATGGTGCCTCCATGAATGACAACATTATTTCCAATCTTACAATCGTTATATATTTTAACTCCGGGATGGATAATAGTGTTATCACCAATAATAACATTATCGCCCACATATGCGTTGGGATAAATTTTAGTGTTGTTGCCGATTTTTACATTTTCGCCCAGGTAAGCAAAGGCGCCGATAAAAACATTTTGTCCATACAAAGCGGTCTTTGCAATATAACAGGGCTGTTGAATACCGGTTAGTTGCTGTTGCATTATTTCCTGGTACTTGCTGAGCAGTGTGGCAAATGCGGTATATGCATCAGGTACTCTTATTAAGGATGCAGTAACTGGGTGTTTTAACTCATATGCCTCATTTAAAATAATAACAGAAGCTTTAGTGCTATATAAAAAATCTTCGTACTTAGGATTAGCGAAAAATGTTAACTGTCCTTCTTTGGCTTCTTCAATTTTTCCAAAAGAGTCAACTGAAGTTTCAGGGTTTCCTTCTACTTTTCCACTAACGATTAAGGCTATTTGTGCTGCAGGAAATTGCATGTTTTATTTTTGGTTAATGGTTTATAGGACTTGGTTCATGGAAAAGAGTAGTTAATCTATTAACAATGAACTATAAACTATGAATTTTTTAGGTAACAAATGTAATATTTTTTAACTGTGCCGCTGAGGTTCTGCTGAATCAACGCATTGTCAACAGCCGATATATCTTTTACTGTTCCATCTTTAAAAAGGATATTGATTCGTTCATCTTTTGAGTTATATGTTGTATTGCTGGTTTCGCCAGTAAATACAAAATAGTTGGCTTCTTCTTCTGTAATTTCAAGTGTAGCCGCTGCCTCTTTTCTTTTTTCTTCTACAATTGTAGCAGAAAATGGAGTAGCCTGCAGTTTTACTTTTAGCAAATTTCGCTCCACTAATGACCGGCAAAGGGTTGATAGTATTTTATCATCATGCATTTGCCAAAATTTTACAGCACCCATCATGTCATAATCATCTAACTGGCAAAACTCAAAAAGCCATTCATTAATAGCCACTTGTTTGCCATCCTGCAAGGTTAAAAAAACATCTAAAAATGGAGAGGGGGCTGTGGCCTTTATTTCTTTAGCCCGGTGCAATATTTTTTGCAGTGTTTGTTCAGCACTCACCACTGTTTTATGCAAGTAAACCTGCCAGTACATTAAGCGTCGGGACACTAAAAATTTTTCAATAGAGTAAATGGCTTTTTCTTCTACCATTAATTGGCCGTCTTTTACAGTTAGCATTTTAATGATACGATCGTATCCAATTACACCTTCTGCAACACCAGTAAAAAAGCTATCCCGGTTCAAATAATCCAGTCTGTCAACATCGAGCTGACCAGATACTAATTGGTGCAAAAATTTTTTGGGATATTTATCTGTAAAAATGTCTATTGCTGTGGCTAATTGTCCATCAAAAGCCTCATTCAATTTTTCCATCAGCAAAATGGAGATGGTTTCATGATGTACATCTGTTATCAGCTCACTTTCCAGAGCATGGGAAAATGGTCCATGTCCAATATCATGTAATAATATGGCAACTTTTGCTCCTAACTCTTCTTCAGCTGTTATTTCAATGCCTTTGCCTTTTAGTTCGTTCAACGCAAAACACATTAAATGGTATGCACCAAGAGAATGATGCAAACGGGAATGTACAGCCCCGGGATACACTAAATGCGCAAATGCCATCTGGTGAATGTTCCGCAAACGCTGATAATAGGGATGAGAGATGATTTGTAAGATCAACGGGTGGTCGATGGTAATAAAACCATAAACGGGGTCGTTGATTATTTTGCGGACGGTTGACATTGTTGTAACTGTGTTAAAAAAACTAAATCTGTATTTTTCAGAAACGAATATTGCAGACAGTTTTTATTTTTAAATCCTTGAAGATAATTATTGCAAATATTACATTTTTACTTGTACTAACCTGCGGTAATTATAGCTCTTTTGCACAGCAGTTAGATTCTATAAAAATTAGAAACTATAATTCTAATAGATTATTCAAGACATACAAAAAGTCTGAAATTCTTACAGGGGTTTCATGGCAAGGAAACGTAAAAGAAGACGAATATATTCGTTACTTGGAAATCGGCTTGGCTAGGTCTATACATTATTACGGGATGCATGGCCCGGCTTCTATAGGGGTATTTGCTGCCGAGGAAATTTACATTGGCGATAGCAACATTTATGGAACCAAAATAGGGGCCTACATTCATTATCTTTTTGATTTTGGACTCTCAATGATTTATTATACTGATTTTAAAAAGGGTAACTTTAAGGTTCGACCAGAATTTGGTGTTGGTATGGGGTTAATAAGAATAGTTATAGGGTACAATTTTCCTACCATAGATAACAAAGCATTTGACGAATTAAGGAAAAATAATGGGCAGGTAACGATACAATTACTTATACCTGCAAAAAAGCGAATAATAAAAGGTGACAAGAGTATTTTTGAAAGTTTATTAAATAAGTAATAGAATGCCAGTAGCAAAAATTATTTGGGTAGATGATGAAATTGAAAGTCTTCAATCACAAAAAATGTTTTTGGAGAATAAAGGATATGAAGTGCAAACTTTTACCAATGGCTTTGATGCCATTGATTATGTAAAAGATAATCCTGTGGATGTAGTATTGATCGATGAAAGCATGCCTGGCATAACCGGGTTGGAAACATTAGCAAAAATTAAAGAGCTTAAACAATCGCTGCCGATTGTACTAATAACAAAAAATGAAACGGAGAACTTAATGGATGATGCCATTGGTTCTCAAATAAGCGATTACCTTATTAAACCTGTAAATCCTAATCAGGTTTGGCTCAGCTTAAAAAAGATATTGGACAATAGAAGATTAGTGGCAGAAAAAACTACTACTGCATACCAACAGCAGTTCCGTCACCTATTTACAGCACTCAACAGTAATCCCGATCATAATGAGTGGATGGATATTTATAAGAAATTGGTGTATTGGGAGCTGGAAATGGAGAAAAGTGATAGTCCCGAAATGCAAGAAATATTACAAAGCCAGAAAAGTGAAGCCAATACAGAGTTCTTTAAATTTGTTTCCAGAAACTATGCCAGTTGGGTGGGACCGAAAAGCACCAATGGCCCGGTAATGAGCCACTCACTAATGAAGTTTAAAGTGTTGCCGCATGTAGAAAAAGGCACACCACTATTTTTTATCCTGATAGATAACCTTCGTTTTGATCAATGGAAAGCCATACAGCCAATATTTTCTGAAAGCTTCCGCATATTAGAAGAGGAAAGCTTTTATAGCATTTTGCCTACCGCAACACAGTATTGCCGCAATGCCATTTTTGCGGGAATGATGCCGGTTGAAATTGAAAAGAATTTTCCGCTCCAATGGAAAAATGATGAAGAGGAGGGCGGAAAAAATTTACATGAAGAAGAGTTTTTTAGAACTCAACTTAAGAAAGCAGGCCAAGGAGATTTAAAAGTTTCTTATACCAAAGTAGTAAACAATCATGCGGGACTTGAGTTGGTAAATAATATTCATAATCTTTTGAACAACGATTTGAATGTTATTGTTTACAACTTTGTAGATATGCTTAGCCATGCCCGAACAGAAATGGAAGTTTTGAAAGAACTGGCGGGAGATGAAATGAGTTATCGTAGCATCACTACCTCATGGTTTGAGCATTCTCCCCTGCACCAGGCATTAAAAAAGATTGCAGATAAGGGAATTAAAATTGTATTGGCTACAGACCATGGTAGTGTGAGAGTAAAAACGCCATATAAAGTTGTTGGCGATAAACAGACTACCACCAATTTGCGCTATAAGCATGGCAGAAATTTGAACTATGAACCCAAAGAAGTGCTGGCTTACCGTGAACCGAGAGATATTGGGTTGCCATCGCCAACTATTAATTCATCCTTCATTTTTGCCAAAGAAGACAGTTTTCTTTGCTACCCGAACAACTATAACTACTATGTGAATTATTATAAAAATACTTTTCAGCACGGAGGCGTTAGTCTTGAGGAAATGATAGTGCCGGTAATAAAGATGGAGAGTAAGTAGAGTGAACTGTCAATGGTGAATAGTGAATGGGTTGTGGAAAACAACCTTTTTCATTAAACCATTATCAAGGCAGTAAATTTTATATTTGCGTAAATAATTCACAATTGACTGTACACCATTCACTATGAAATACACACAAACGACTCTCGATAAATTAGAAGCTATTCCCGAACAAGCTGGTTATGTGCTTCGCTATGAAAGAGGTACTTTTCAAAGTGGCTATTGCATTTTAGAGGCTAAAAAAGTAGTGGTATTGAACAAGTTTTTGCAAATAGAAGGCCGCATCAATACACTTATTGATCTAATTCCACAGCTTGATATCAATACGGAATTACTTACACCGGAATCTGCAAAAATTCATGCAGATATTATTTCCAAAGTTGAGTTGAACGAGAAGTAAAGCGGCATACATATTTTTTACCCAGCTTTATTACTTGTATCATCGTCCCTTGCGTCGCACACTTGTACTGCAGGAATTCTATTCAGCATTTGCCAGAAGTAGCTAACATGCTTTAAGAATAGCAGAGGAATTTGCTTTCTCATTTCCTGCCCGACTTTTTCATTTTTTAAATAATGGTAAGGCGGGCTTATTTTTACAGGGTGAGCTATCCTTCTATCAAAGTAACTTTCCTCGGTACTGGCACCAGCAGTGGAGTGCCTATGATCGGTTGTAATTGTGAAGTTTGCAGCTCCACCGATAAGAAGGACAATCGGCTTCGCTCCAGCATTTTAGTACAATCTGAAAAAACTTCTTTGGTAGTTGATACCGGACCTGATTTTCGTTACCAGATGTTGCGACAAAAAGTAAAACATCTCGATGCAGTAGTATTCACTCATCCCCACAAAGACCACATGGCAGGGTTAGATGATATTAAAGCATTTAACTACCTGACCAAAAAGCCAATTGAAATATATGCTGATTCATTAACGGAAGAAGCAGTGCGAAGAGATTTTTATTATGCATTCTCTGATACAAAGTATCCCGGCATACCAGAATTAAATTTGAATACAATTACTTCGGAACCTTTTGTGGTTGGTGATATTCCAATCACCCCCATATTAGTTTGGCATTTAAAAATGCCGGTGATGGGTTTCCGGTTTGGCAAGTTTACTTATATCACAGATGCCAACAGAATTGATGAGGTCGAAAAAGAAAAAATACGAGGTAGCGATGTATTGGTGCTAAATGCCCTACGTAAGCAAAAGCATATTTCACATTTTACGTTAGGCGAGGCAACAGCGTTGGCGCAGGAATTAAAAGTTCCTAAAGCTTATTTCACTCATGTTTCCCATCAGCTTGGACTTCATGAAGAAATTGAGGCGGAGTTGCCCGAAAATATTCACCTGGCTTATGATGGGTTAGTTCTTAATTTCTAAGCCCGATATTTTCACAAAATCGTTTTTTAGCTAACACTTGTTAGTTCTGTATATTTTTCTTTATCTTGCACTAGCCTTTAAAAGTTGCTTGCTTTATATGAAGGTATACACTGTGCCACCCCTCATTGGAGTGGCACAGTTATTAATATTAAACGCTAACGATCATTATGAATTTTCAACAATCAGAACTTACTCAACAGGTAGCCCAAACAGCTAAAGATTTTGCGCAACAATATATCAAACCATTTGTGATGGAGTGGGATGAAAGCCAGGAATTTCCTGTTGCTGTTTTTAAAGAGATGGGCAAACTTGGATTAATGGGTGTGCTGGTGCCGGAAGAATATGGTGGGGCAGGTCTTTCTTATTATGAATATAAAGAAGTAATTGTTGAAATTTCTAAAGTATGTGGTTCTATTGGTTTGAGTGTAGCAGCACATAATTCACTTTGTACCGGCCACATTATGAGTTTTGGAAATGAAGAGCAAAAGAAAAAATGGTTGCCAAAATTAGCAACTGCTGAGTGGATTGGTGCCTGGGGTTTAACAGAAGCAAACACCGGCAGCGATGCAGGGAATATGAAATGCACTGCTGTAAAAGATGGCGATGAATGGATAATTAACGGAACGAAAAATTTTATTACCCATGGTAAGAGCGGTGATGTAGCAGTAGTGGTTTGCAGGACCGGAGAGCCAAGAGCAAAAAATAATTCAACAGCTTTTGTAGTAGAGAAAGGAACAAAAGGGTTTAGTGCAGGCAAGAAAGAAAATAAGTTGGGTATGAATTAGTGATGCCAATCGCTTAGGAGAAGTGGGAGATGGATTTAAACAAGCTATGAAAATATTAGATGGCGGAAGAATTTCAATTGCCTCCCTTTCACTCGGAATTGCAAAAGGTGCTTATGAAGCTGCTCTTCAGTATTCACAAGAACGTTACCAGTTTGATAAACCTATATCCAGTTTCCAGGGAATATCTTTTAAACTGGCCGATATGGCTACGGAAATTGCCGCAGCTGATCTATTAATTCTGCAGGCTTGCGATCTAAAAGAACGAAAACTCCCGATGACCAAAGAAGCAGCCATGGCAAAATATTATGCCAGCGAAGTAGCGGTGAAAGTTATACCAAAGATTTTCCTGTAGAAAAATTTTATAGGGATGCTAAGTTGTGTACGATTGGAGAGGGAACCAGTGAGATACAGAAATTGGTAATCTCGAGAGAAGTTTTAAAATAAGAGCATTTTTAAAATAGTAAAAGTCTGCGAATCTTTCGTTCTTGAATTTTTATTTACGTAGTATGACAATTTCTGTTGCTTCTCTTATTGCAAAATATGACTTGACTCCTCACCCCGAAGGTGGCTTCTACAAACAAACTTATATTTCAAACGAAAGAATACCTGCTGCTGCATTGCCGGAAAGATTCTCTGATGATCGCTATTTCAGTACAGCCATCTATTTTTTATTAGAGCAAGGAAATTTTTCCGCTTTTCATCGTATCAAAAGTGATGAGGTCTGGCATTTTTATACGGGAGGAAATCTGAATATTTACATCATCCATCATGATGGCAATTTAGAAGTATTGACATTGGGTGATGAAATTACTGATGATAGTTCTTTTCAATTGGTAGTTCCTGGTGGTTGTTGGTTTGCATCCGAGCCGGTTAGCGGAGTTGCTTTTTCATTTGTTGGCTGTACTGTTTCACCGGGATTTGATTTTGCCGACTTTGAATTGGCAAATGCAATTGAATTAGCTAGGGAATATCCTGCACACAAAGCCATTATTGAAAGGCTATGTCGGTAATTGAATCTACCTCACTTCCTGCATCTCCACCAACTTTCTGTAAAATCCATTTTGCGACAGCAGCTGTTCATGGTTTCCTCGTTCTACTATCTTTCCTTTTTGTAAAACAATAATTTCATCTGCATGGCGAATGGTAGAAAGTCGATGTGCAATAACTATACTGGTACGGTTCTGCATCATATTATTAATAGCATCCTGCACTAATCGTTCACTTTCTGTATCAAGCGAAGAAGTTGCTTCATCCAAAATAAGGATCGGAGGGTTTTTTAATACGGCTCTCGCAATTGTCAATCGCTGCCGCTCGCCACCACTTAATTTGCTTCCCCGGTCGCCAATATTGCTATCATAGCCACCATCTTTTTTTATAATAAAATCATGGGCATTGGCAATTTTAGCAGCTTCAATTATTTGTTCTTCGGTGGCTCCTTGCTGTCCCAGTGCAATATTATTGGCGATGCTGTCATTAAATAAAATCGGTTCCTGCGTTACAATACTCATCTGACTGCGAACAGAATGAAGTGAGTAATCTTTGATATTAATTCCATCAATCAATACTTC
Source organism: Bacteroidia bacterium Ga0077558 (assembly GCA_001464625.1). GTDB lineage: Bacteria > Bacteroidota > Bacteroidia > Chitinophagales > Chitinophagaceae > JJ008. The sequence goes on from LNFJ01000096.1 coordinate 19,892, forward strand.
TCCACCTGTTACATCATGAAATCTTGGAACAAGATCAGCCAGTGTTGATTTTCCTGCACCCGACGAGCCAACCAATGCAACGGTCATTCCTTTTTTAACAGTGAAATTGATGTTGTCAAGAATTACTGCATCACTATATGCAAAACTTACATTGCGAAATTCAACTGACTCATTAAAAGAAATAAGTTTTTTACCGGTAAGGTTATCATCTACTGTTACAGGTGTATTTAATACTTCTTCAATACGCAAAATGGCTGCAGAACCTTTTTGCATATTGCTAAACGAAGTAGATAATGATTTTACAGGATTGATGATATTATAAAATAAAGCGAGGTAGGATAAAAAAGTTGACGGTGCTAATGGTATCTGTTTGCCCAATACCAATTGTCCGCCAAACCAAAGAATGGACACAAATACTATTACTCCCAAAAATTCAGAAACAGGAGAAGCCAGATCCCGGCGGCGACTGATTTTATTTTTAGCGGTCAGTAGCTCATCATTTGTTTTTTCAAATCTTGACTTAAGTAATGATTCAATATTAAATGCCTTTATTACCCGCAAGCCATTCAATGTTTCATCTAGTATGGATAATGATTCGCCTTGCTTGATAGCTGCTTCACTGGATTGTTTTTTTAATGAACGGGAAATTCTGCCCAGTATATAACCAATCACCGGAATGAAGATCAGGATGGCAATGGTTAACTGCGGACTGATATAAAATAATACAGCGAAGTTGATGATAATGGTTAATGGGTCCCGCACCCAGCCTTCTAATGTTCCTACCAGTGAACCTTCTACTTCGTAAACATCATTAGTGGTACGGCTGATAAGGTCACCTTTTCGCTGTTCGGTAAAATATCCAATGGGAAGTTTTAGTATTTTATTATACAATTCGGAACGAAGTGTATTGACAATTTTATTTTTTAACGGATTAAGAATATAGAAAGAAAAGTATAGAAAAATATTCTTTAGGAAAATAGAAACGATGATTATTACACAAATTAAACCCAAAGCAGCAACCGGTTTCATGTTATGTATCTGCCCAAGAATAAGGCTACGAAAATTCTCCATAGCAGCAGAATCTGCTTTGGGAACTGAGCTGGCTGCATTCGTATTGAAGATCAGATCAAAAAATGGAGATAGCATTGCAAAGGAAACAATCCCAAAAACGACAGAAAGAATGATACAAAGAAAGTAAAGTGCAATCTTGCTTTTGTAACTCTTTAAATAATTGAAAATCCGTGAATATTTCCTCATTGTGCTGTATATCGCTTAAACGGAGCAAAGTAACTACTTTTACGACCTTACCCCAAACCTGATGCGAAATAGCGATGATATTTCCTCAAAAAATCGAGACCTAAATCAATTCAGCTGGTAAGTAGTAGCGAATCAACGTTGGACTTATAAGGATAAATAAAAAATATCTAAACGATAGATCGAACAAATGAACTCTTTTTCCTCAAGCTTTATTATTTCTACCTACAATCGCCCAGATATGTTGCGTATTTGCCTCTTGGGTGTGCTGGCCCAATCGGTATTACCCAAAGAAATTGTTATTGCCGATGATGGGTCTGGTCCGGAAACAAAGCAATTGGTGGATGAATTTGCTGCAAAGTCACCGGTTCCAATCGTTCATGTATGGCAGGCAGATGATGGTTTTCGGTTAGCGGCTATCCGCAATAAATCTTTTGCAAAAGCCTCCGGCGATTATATCATTCAGACGGACGGTGATATTATCCTTCACAAACATTTTATAAGGGATCATGTCCGCATGGCGAAAAAAAATACGTTTATCAGCGGGGCAAGAAGTTTATTAGATGATGAATATTCTAAAACAATGATTCAGCAAAAGAAGATTAGCAAGCCTTCATTTTTTTCGCCTCATCTTGGGAAGCGGTTTAATGCTTTTAGAAATTTCCTTTTAATGCAGATAAACTATTTAGCTCAAAGAGGTAGTAAACAATACAGGTATGTGCTGGGAGCTAATATGGCCTTTTGGAAAAGCGACCTGGAAAAAGTAAATGGTTATAACGAAGAGTTTAAAGGCTGGGGCAAAGAAGATAATGACCTGGCAGCCCGCCTTTCTAATGCTGGTGTCAGCCTTCGGTTTATAAAATTCGGAGCTGTTACCTATCACCTCTATCATACTGAAGCAGTTAGAGAAAATATCAGGGAGAATGAAAACCTGTTACAACAAACTGTTGATAACAAGATTACCTTTGTTCCGTCTGGAATAAGCGATCATTATTAAAATAATTGAAACACATGGAAGAAGGTAAAAGGCAAAAACAAATTGCAGGACTTTTGAACGAAGAAATAAACTTGATTTTTCAGAAATTGGGATTGAGCATGATTGATGGGGGAATGGTCTCTATATCATCCGTAAAAGTAACACCAGACTTATTGGAGGCAAGGTTTTACCTGAGTCTTTTTCAGGTTAAGGATTCTGAAGCAGCCATCAAAAAAATTGAGGAACGCCACCACGAAATAAAAAAAGAACTGGCAACCCGGGTTCGTCATCAATTGCGCAGCATACCGGTACTCAAATTTTTTAAAGATGATACACTGGATCATGTTTTTAAAATGGAAGAAATTTTCAAGCAGATAAATGAGGAGAAGAAAAACAAAGATGAAAATCCTCCTGCATCATATTAATTAATCTACTAATTAACCAAGTCCTTGCATTTCCTATTCGCCTGGCGATATTTTAAAAGCAAAAAATCTACCAATGCAATAAATATTATTGCATGGACGAGTATTGCTGCCATGATAATTGGTACAATGGCATTGATTCTGGTGCTGAGTGTATTTAATGGCTTTGAAGGATTAGTGAAATCATTGTATTCTACTTTTTATACGGATATAAAAGTTTCTGCATCTGCAGGAAAATCCATTATTGTATCGCCGGAACAACTACAAAAGCTGAAAGGGCTTAGTAGCGTTAAAAACTTTTCCTTAGTAGTAGAAGAAAAAGCATTGGTGCAAAATGGCGAGAACCAATCTGTCATTTATTTGAAAGGAGTAGATGAAAATTACCGTTATGTTACCGGTGTGGCAGATAATTTGTGGAACGGCGAGTATGATATAGGAGATGAAGAAGTGCCAAAATTAATATTGGGTGTAGGAGTGGAAGGTGCATTAGGTATAGTAGCAGATAGGAATATTTTTTCGTTAAAAATATATTTACCAAGAAAAAGCAGTAGCGAGCAAATCAATCCGCTGGAAGATATCAGCAATGATACGATCCGGACTTCTGCCGCTTTTCAAATTCAGCAGGATTTTGATAATAAATATGGTATCACCAACATTGATTTCATGAAGAAATCATTAAAGCTTGGTGAAAATGATTTTACAGCGGTTGAAATTTCAGCGAAAGATCCCACTGAATCCAAAGAATTACAAAAAGCGGTACAACAAATTTTTGGAGAAGGTTATTTGGTTCAAGACAAATATCAGCAGAATCAAAGTTTGTATTCGGTGATGAATACAGAACGATGGGTAATTTATGGAGTGCTCTGTCTCATTTTAGTAGTAGCCGCATTTAATATGATTGGTGCATTAACGATGCTGGTATTGGAAAAACAAAAGGACATCAGCGTATTAAATGCATTGGGTGCTAATCGAAGCTTTGTACAACGGGTTTTTTTAAGTGAAGGAATGTTGCTGGCTCTTGTTGGAGGCGGCATCGGTATGCTTTTAGCGTTATTGATTGCATGGCTGCAAATAAAGTATCATTTGATTCCACTGGCTGGTGGTTCTTTCTTAATAGATTATTTCCCCGTCAAACTTCGGTTGATGGATTTTATACTAGTGGGAAGTACTGTTTTTGTAATAGCATTAATTGCTTCTTGGCTGCCTTCCAGAAAAGCAGCAACACAGGATTTTTCGTTGCGGAGTGAATAGTCTTAAAGTTGGTAAACAGCGAGTCGGAAAGACTATTGCGTTTTGCGAGATAATCTTTCCGACTTATTGACTTTCTGTCTTTCGGACAGTATTAATAATCCCCCAGTGTTTCTGGCAACTGTGCCAACGCTTTGGCTAATTGCTCATCATTTGGAGCGATGCCATGCCACTCATGAGTGCCTTCCATAAAGTCAACACCTTTACCCATAGCTGTATGCATCATTATAGCAATTGGTTTGCCCTGACCAGTTAGTGATTTCGCTTTTTCCAGAGCAGCAACCACATCATCCATATCATTACCATTCATTTCAAGTGTAGTCCAACCAAAAGCATCAAACTTTTGCTGAATATTTCCCAGGTTCATTACTTTATCGGTAGGGCCATCAATTTGTTGCCCGTTCCAGTCGATGGTAGAAATAAGATTATCCACTTTATGGTGTGCCGCAAACATAGCAGCTTCCCAAATCTGTCCTTCATCCAGCTCACCATCACCATGTAAAGAGAAAACAAGATTTTTTTCTCCATTTAATTTCTTTGTTAAGGCAGCACCAATAGCCACACTCATTCCTTGTCCCAACGAACCAGAAGCAATTCGAATACCCGGTAAATGTTCATGTGTAGCCGGATGTCCTTGTAATCTGGAGTTTATTTTTCTGAAAGTGGCTAATTCTTTAATATCAAAATACCCGGAACGGGCCAATACGGAATAAAATACTGGTGAAATATGTCCATTGGAAAGCACAAATACGTCCTCATTCGTAGCATCCATATTAAAGGATGGATTGTGCTTCATTACTTTGAAATACAAGGCAGTAAGAAAGTCGGCGCAACCCAATGAACCACCAGGGTGGCCGCTGCTTACTCCATGTACCATTCTTACTATATCCCTTCTTACTTGCGATGCGATAGCGGTAAGTTCTGCCATAAAAAATAGGTTCTTTTTAAACTTTTTGTATCTTGCCGACTCAAATCTCTGATTAGTGGTGCAAAAGTGCAACCTTTTTCAATACAAAATGCACCGTAAGTAAAATCTGTAAATAAATTCAAAAAATCCTTTGTGTACAATTTCCTTACTGCAATAATTGTATTAATGAATTGTAACCTTAAAATACTGAAAGGCTAATTACCTATTTTTGTACCGTGTAAAACTGCTTTAATGCTTGATGTGTTATTAACAGCCTCCGTGGCATTTATCATTACCTTTCTGGCTATCCCTGTCATAATACAGGTGGCAGAGCAGAAAAAGTTATATGATATTCCTGATGAACGAAAAGTGCATACCCGTTTGGTAGCATCCCTGGGCGGGGTAGCTATTTTTAGCGGTTTTTTATTAGCGGCTCTTTTATCCATTCAAGGATATCTTAATCCAGAATTTCAATACTTCTTTGCAGCAGCAGTAGTTATCTTCTTCTTAGGACTTAAAGATGACATTATTATTCTATCCGCCAGTAAAAAATTAGTGGGTCAAATAATAGCCGCATCGATTCTTATTCACTTAGGAGGCATTCGAATAGATAGCATGCATGGCCTGATGGGTTTTAATGAATTGCCAGAAGGATTTGCCCTAGCATTATCCTATCTCACAATTATTGTAATTATGAATTCATTTAACCTGATTGATGGTGTAGATGGATTGGCAGCTAGTCTCGGAATACTTACCATGTCAGTTTTTGGAGCCTATTTCTTTGCTATCGATTACCAGGCTTATGCGTTACTTTCCTTCTCCATGGGAGGGAGCTTAGTAGCATTTATGATCTTTAATCATCAGCCAGCCAAAATATTTATGGGTGACTCGGGATCCCTGATGATCGGTTTGATAAACGCCATATTGGTAATTAAATTTATTAATGTCGCTGAATCGCCTTTCGTGACGGTTCCTGTTACCTCTGCTGTAGCAGTAGGTTTTTCTATTCTTATTGTTCCTTTATTAGATACATTAAGGGTTTTCAGTATCCGTATATTAAAAGGAAGGTCTCCTTTTACTCCTGATCGCAACCATGTACATCATTTATTGCTTGACAGAGGAATGAGCCATGCCGCCGTAACATTTACTTGTGTGGGAATTAATATTGGTTTTATATTATTAGGCTGGTTCGGAAAAGAATTAGGCCCCAATTACCTTTTACTCATTTTACTTAGCCTTGCTTTCACAGGTTTGGGTTTACTATATTACAATAGACCCCGTCGCCGTACCATGTTTATTTCTAAAAGAAAAAATGGTGCAACAGAACTTACCACAACGAGTACAAAAACAAAAGTGGTAACATTAACTAAAGAAGCGGCAGCTGAAAGTAACAACTAGAGTTTTCAAAATATTTAATGCCGGGTAGCAATTGTAAAGCGTTGCCCGGCATTTTTTCATTTAACTTGATGCTAAATAAAATGTTATTCTCTTTTGTGAATATGGAAGAATAAACCTGTTTTATTAGCTTTGCCTCCCGCTGAGGCACTTGTTAAATACAATTCATCAGCATAAAATAAATTTATATGGCAGAAGATATTGCATCAATAGTTGCTGTGGCAGAAGACCACATGAAAAAAGCAATCAATCACCTTGAGTCCGAGCTGGTTAAAATTCGGGCAGGAAAAGCAAACCCGCAAATGCTGGATGGATTGGTGGTGGATTAT
>LNFJ01000097.1 GCA_001464625.1 Bacteroidia bacterium Ga0077558
CTCATTCTCAAAAAATGAATGGGCTGATGGATGGGTTTCAACTTATACTTCTCCTTCAGAAATTTATATTCCCGCTGTAGTAATTGCGGATAATCATCTGCAAACTTTTCTTCGAGCAACCCAGCTTGACCCAACAACATGGCTTCTAACTGGTGTATCTGGCTTTTATGTTTAGCCAATACATTGAGCGGAATTGATTTGGCAATGGCTTCAAACGCATCTGCATTTACTTTGATGCCAAAGTTGCGGGCCAGCATCCACCAGAATGTTTCTTCCCAATGATAATTATTTTGATGGAGATGTGTTTCAACAACTGCTGCTTTTCTTAAGAGCCGTTCTGCCAGTAACCTGTCTTTCCAGCTTTGCCAGGTTAAATTAGTTACTGCCGCAATGCCTGCCTGTCCGGTAGGCAGGTTTTTCTCGCAAGAAATGAAGGATTCAGCATTCATTAAATCCTCATATCGTTTTAATAAAATTTTGGAAACTCTTTGTTTTAATTCCAAAACAGGAATTTCATTCAGCCCCCCATCATCTTCCCACACCACATGGAGAATAACATTACTGTAGTTTTTATCCAGTTGATGATTATGCTTATTCCAATCGGATGTTTTAATGTGCAGTTCAATCGTTCCAGCCCAAACTGTACTACCTATTTTAATTTTTGCATCTGAAAAGTCGGGCCCCTGATTAGTATTGTATTGTCCGGCAAATGTAATTTGAATGTTATCTCCGGCAGTAGTTTGTAATTCTCCTTTATTAAAATATTGAAATTGCCAGATGAATTGTAGCAGCCGTTCGTTCATACGCAAGGTTTAATATTTTGAAGTTATATAGTTCTTTTGAAAAATAACTCAAAACTTAAACCCCGGAGCTTAGAACTTTTTCAGCTCCCTAACCACCCTGCTCACCGGTAATCCCATTACGTTGTAAAAATCACCATTGATGGATTTAATACCTACTACACCTATCCATTCTTGTATGGCATATGCGCCGGCCTTATCGTAAGGTTTATACTTGTCGACGTAAAATTCAATTTCGGATACTGTAACGTTGTGAAACTCCACTTCCGTTACATCAGCAAAAGCAATTTCTTCATTTCCTTTTTTTATTATAACTCCCGTAATTACTTTATGTATTGAACCGGACAATGCTAATAGAATACTGACAGCATCTTCTCTATGTACTGGTTTCCCAATAATGTTATCGCCTAAAACAACAATGGTGTCCGCCGCCAATATAACTTCATCTGCGTTTCTTTCTGCCTGAACAGCAATGGCTTTATTCCGGGCAATATAAACAGCTACTTCTTCCGGCTCTAATCCCGGAGGAAATCGTTCATCCGTTTCTTTCACTACAATATCAAAGGGAACTTCTGCCCATTCCAATAATTGTTTTCTCCGCGGAGATTGTGAAGCAAGAATTATTTTTTTCATAAATAGAAATAGAAAAATACCATGGAAAGAATACCTGTAAACATCACCAGCTTAGTCAAAGTACTTAGCTGGTGAAAATCTCTCGTAGTAACACTCTTTCGCAATTTGAATAATATTATTGTCAATGGGAAAATAATAGCTGGTACGCTGTAAGCAACAGCCAGCCACCATTTAAATTGCAGTACATACACCTGTAGTGTCACAAGAATGGCGATCAGCACAATCAACCACACTCCTACATAAACTTTTGTTGCATTTACTCCCCACACAATCGGCATAGTACGACAACCATATTTTGAATCACCCGGCATATCTTCCATATCTTTTATTGCCTCCCTTATCAATGAAATGATAAATGCGAAACCCGCATATAAAATGGCTAACCTGAAAAATTTATAGCTTACTGTATCGCCGGCACCAAAAGCATCTGATAAATTAAATTTTGAAAAAAAGATAATCAGTATTGTCCACGCAGTTAATAACGATATCACAATATTCCCTGTCAATAAACTCTTTTTGAAATTGGTTGAATAAAACCAGAGTAACGCCACACAAAGTACATTCGCCACTATCAAATACCATTTTTGAAAAAATGGCAATGCTAAAAAAGTAAGGATAATGCCGGTCGAACTCAGCATAAAATGCCATGCAATAGCCCAACGGCGGTTAATGACTTTATCCACCACCATTTTTTCCGGTTTGTTTACTTCATCAATATTTATATCAAAATAATCGTTGATGATATAACCCGCAGCAGCAATCAATAAAGATGCAAGTACTAAAAAAATAAACCGGGTTAAATCCCCGGACGGAACGGCGTTCTTATATAGTGTATGATAAATGCAAAACTGAAAAAGCACCTGGGTGAGTGCCATAAAGAAGAGATTGGGCAGTCGCACCAGCTTTAAAAAGGCTGCAATCAATCTCATGGATAAAATTTAGCGAAAGATACGAAATAGAAGTTTGAAGTCAGAAGTACGAAATACGATTTAGAGTCTGTGCTACGAAAAAGTCATTCGATAATATAAGACTTCCGTACCTCGTACTTCTTAATTCGTACTACTCTTTTACCTTGAAGTAACATCCACTCTATAATGCCAGTGGTCATTTAATTTCAACACTTTTTCAATAACATCTCTTACACAAGCATTGCCGCCATTGATCGGAGAAATATAGGTAGCAGCATCCCGTACTTCATGTACGGCATCGGCAGGACAAGATGGTAAACCAACAACCGACATAGCGGGAATATCCGGTAAATCATCACCCATATATAAAACTTGTTCCTTATTCAATTTATTGGTCGTAATATATTCTTCTACAAAAGCTTTTTTATCCAGTACTGACATAGTAATATTCTTAATACCTAACTTTTGTAACCGATCGGCTACCGGTAAAGAATTACCTCCCGAAACGATCACCACATCATAGCCATACTTTACGGCCATTTGTAATGCGAATCCATCCTTTATACTCATACGCCTGGCCTGCAAACCATTTTCCAGTACCAATACAGTACCATCGGTTAGCACACCATCTATATCAAAGATGAAAGTGGTAATTTTTTTAAAGAGTTCAAGAACATTCATGCCCCTGTCCCCTAAAGGGGAATATTAAAATTTAAAGAATTAAATGCCTTTACAAATATAGGAGACCTTATTACTCTCCTTTAAGAGATAGGGTATTACTTTTGATTATCCCTCCACTCATACACCCATGCACTTTGGATCATTTCCAGGTGTCCTTCACTGCTTTGCTCACGGGTGCCTTCAAATCCGGGAATTTCTAAGATCCATTCCAGTAAATCCGTAAAGCGAATACGATAAATTTTTCCTTCACCAAAATCATCACCAAAACGTTCGTATAATTTCATAGCAATGTCTTCGTGGTCTGCCCAATTTATCGGTGGTTCAAAATGATTCATAATCTTTTTTCTTTTTACTTGTATTAAGCTAGTAGCTAATAGCGATAAGCAAGCAGCCTTTCTCGTTATTCTCCTAAAAACTGTGTTTGATCCGGTAAGGTAACTTCTATTAAGCCACTTCCTCCTGCATTTAACAGGCATTGGCAGCCTAATCTTGAACTTAACTTTGGTGATACGGCCCGGTCAATAAAATCTTCTTCCCTGTCACTGAGCTCTTCCAGGAAATCAGCTCCTTTTTCCACATATAAATGACAAGTGCTGCAGGCACAAACGCCACCACAATTATGATGAAGCTCAATATCATTTTTTAACGCTACTTCCAGAAGCGATTGACCATCCTCAACATTTTCCAACGTTACCGGGGCTAATCCTTTCTCTTCAAAATTGAATTTAACTGTATACATCTCTTTTTCGTTTCGAGTTCACCCGCCATAGTATTTTAGCACAGCGGGGTGCAAAAATAGCCCTAAAAGAAGTAATAAGTTTACTTGATTGGGAAAATGAGAAATGGCATTAACTGATAAAAGAAGATTCTATTTTTCCTGCTGAATACTCTCTGTCAGCAATACATATATATTCTTTAATTGCGGATGGTCTTTCAGCAATTCAAGATGCTTATGAATAGTCTCACTATCATGTCGCAATGCGGGGCCGGTTTGTGCCTGTTTTGCAGAAGTATCTTTTAATCGTATAGCTGTTTCTTCAATGAGTGGAAGCAATTGTTTAAAATCGAGTCCCTCTTTTCTGCAATAATCCTCAGCCAAAGCATAGAGATGGTTGGTAAAGTTGCTAACCATGACTGCCGCCACATGCAATTTCAAACGGTCGTTATCGTTTCCTTCCACTACTTTTTCGGCTGAAATGGAATGTGCCAATGCTTCCAGTTTTTGTTTTGTGAGAGCATCGATACCATCAAAAAAAATGGGTATATCGGGCAAGGTTTCCATTTCCTTCCGCAAACTTTGGAGCGGATAAAAAACTCCATAATGCTGCGTTACTTTTTTCAACACTTCTTTGGGAACTGATGCTGCTGTATGTGCCACTACTCTACCGGG
>LNFJ01000098.1 GCA_001464625.1 Bacteroidia bacterium Ga0077558
GCAAACCCGCAAATGCTGGATGGATTGGTGGTGGATTATTACGGATCACCAATGCCGATAAACCAGGTAGCAAACATTAGTGTAATGGATGCCCGTACAATCAGTATTCAACCTTGGGAAAAAAATATGTTGCAGCCTATTGAAAGATCAATTATTGCTGCCAACATGGGCATTAATCCGCAAAATGATGGTGCTTTGATCAGGCTATTCTTACCACCATTAACAGAAGAAAGAAGAAGAGAGCTGGTAAAAAAATGCCAGGGCGAAGGGGAGCATTCAAAAATTGCTATCCGTAATATCCGTCGTGATGCGATTGAAGGCATTAAGAAATTAGAAAAAAACGGATTGAGTGAAGATGCCGCTAAAGATGGGGAAGCAGAAGTGCAGCAAGTTACAGATAGCTTTACAGCAATTGTAGAAAAGCACCTGCAAGCAAAAGAAAAAGAAATAATGTCCGTATAAATTAATACAACAAACAAATTTTTGTAAAGCAACATCAGGTGATGTTGCTTTCTTTTTTTTCGGGCCTGTTAGCAAGGTAAACTCCGAATAATATGATTGCCAGACAAATAATTTTAATCCAGGTAATTTTTTCTCCATCATAAAAGCCCCATGAAAGGGCTACAAAAGGAATTCCATATGTTACCAAGGAGGCAAATAAACCACCTGCCTTTTGAACAAGGATATAAAATAATGCTGTGGCAATTGCACTGCCAACAATGCCCAGAGCTGCAGATGCAGCAACAGCTTCAACTATTTCAGGCTTATTAAAGTCAAGTTGCAGAAACCCTTGTTGCCAGAGTACAATTGCCGTTGGAAATACCATAAAGGCAAGTGAAACAGTAGCAACATGAATAGGATTTAGCCCCTTTAAATAATGCCCCACCATATTTACATTAATGCCATATAAAAAAGTAGCTAATACGATAAGTAGTGTATAACTTAAGTTGTCGAAACTGATGCTTTTTTCTCCAGTTATTGCGGGCATGACAGTCAGCAGCACCAAACCTAAGAAGCCAATTAGTACACCAATAATCTTTTGCTTTTTTATTTTATCCTTAAAGAAAAAGATTCCAATTACCGCTACACAGATCGGAGTAAGTGAATTTAAAATTCCTCCCAGAGAACCATCAATTTTTGTCATTGCGATAGCGAACAAAAATGCTGGTAAAAGGTTTCCAAATATGGCACTTAAAATAACAAGACCAATTTTTTTACGGGGAATTTTCGAAATGTGAAAAATGGCAAAGGGGAGAAATACAAGCCCTGCAGCAAATATACGCAGCGCAGCAATTTGTGAAGCATTCAATGCCACACTGCTATCTTTCATTAACTTGAAAGAACTACCCCATATAATACAGAGGATAACGAATATTAACCAGCAAAGAAATTTATTACTCATAAGCCCTGGTACTTACCGGGATGGTAAAGGTCTTAAAAGCAAGTGAAATAGTCTTACATTTTTTATATCGCCATGCACTTTAATTGAAATAGTATATTGCAATAGTATTTAATTAAATTATTTATATGAGTATAATAAAACTAAGTGAGATTTCTACCCGGGCGCCAAAGGAAATGGATAAGGCGGTAACAAAAGAAAAAACTGCAAAACTGGTAGAGGAATTGGATGATTTGCAGAATTTATTATTTGCAGAAGGCAAACATTCTGTATTGGTGGTAATACAAGGAATGGATGGAAGCGGAAAAGATGGTGTAATAAGAAATGTACTTGGGAATATGAACCCGCAGGGAGTTACCGTACAGTCCTTTAAAGCACCAACTGCTAAGGAGCTATCGCATGATTTTTTATGGCGTATTCATCAGCATGCACCGGCAAAAGGTATGATACAGGTTTTCAACCGGTCACATTATGAAGATATATTGATTACCAGAGTGCATAAATGGTGTGATGATGAAACTGCCAGAAAAAGAATGAATGCTATCAATGACTTTGAAAAATTGTTGCAAGAGCATAATAATACACATATCCTTAAATTCTATTTGCATATTTCGTCGGAAGAACAACATGAGAGACTGAGTGAGCGGATGAAAGACCCCGCTAAAATGTGGAAGTATAATGAAAGGGACTTTGATGAAGCGAAGCTTTGGGATATTTATATGCAGATGTATGAAGATTGTTTTAATAATTGTAATAACCCAGAATGGACAATTGTTCCCTCCGACCAAAATTGGTATAAAGAATACCTTATTGCGCAACAATTACATGGGTTATTAAAAGGTCTCGAGATGAAATTTCCTGGATTGAAGAAATAACGTTTGTTGTGAGTAACTTTTTGGCCTAATATGTTTGCCGGACAGTAATGATTTAAAATAAACATATAATTTTATTGCATTACACTATTTATCAAAAAAAATAATTTGTTATGGGAATGATTAAGGAATTTAAAGAATTTGCCATGAAGGGAAATATTGTTGACCTGGCAGTTGCAGTAATAATTGGCGGAGCTTTCGGTAAGATTATTACGGCATTAACAGACAGCATCATCATGCCAATTATCGCAATGGTAATGGGGAAAGGTGGAATGTCTGAAGTTAGCTTCACGGTTGGAAAAACAATTTTTCCCGTGGGAATGTTTTTGCAAGCGGTTATAGATTTCATATTGATAGCTTTTGTTTTGTTTATCATTATTAAAGCCATGAATTCGGCTAAAAAGAAGGAAGAGGCTGCTCCGGCTGCTACACCCGAAGACATTCAATTATTGAGAGAAATCAGGGATTCTCTGAAGAAATAGTCGTGGAAAACTGGGTTCAATCCTAAGACCTGTTTACCTTATTTTTGTAAAGTCCTGAAGGTTGGATAACCTTTAGGGCTTTATTTTTTACCTTAATTCAAAAATAAGTGCAGACCCCTTCGTACCAGATCAAGCTTCCACAATTTGAAGGTCCCTTTGATCTCCTTCTTTTCTTTATTGAAAGAGATGAGCTGGATATTTACAATATACCAAGAGTTGAATATTGAGCTCAGCAGTGAATTTATTCTATTTATCTCTACGCTGATGCGGATTAAAGCTAAAATGCTGTTGCCACGTAAAGAAATAGATGCACAGGGAAATGAAATTGATCCAAGAGAAGAGCTGATCAATAAAATTCTTGAATACAAACGTTTCAAGGAAGCATCTGCCCAGATGGCTGAAATGGAGGCATTACGTATGCTGATGGTTAAAAGAGGAAACATTGAAAAAGAACTTTCAATGGTGGGAGAAGAAGATAGCGAAGGCACAGAGATACAAAACATAACCATGTTTAAACTGATGCGGGCCTTTGAAAGGGCTATGCAGAAGTATAGTGACCGCATCAACAAACCGGTGCATACCGTAGTGCAGTATAACTACACGATGGAGCAAAGCCGTGACCAAATGCTGTCGATGGCAAGAGAGCATCGTAA
>LNFJ01000099.1 GCA_001464625.1 Bacteroidia bacterium Ga0077558
AAACTTTGGAGCGGATAAAAAACTCCATAATGCTGCGTTACTTTTTTCAACACTTCTTTGGGAACTGATGCTGCTGTATGTGCCACTACTCTACCGGGTAAACTAATATCTACAATCACATCATTAATTGCATCATCGCTTACTGCAATAATATAAACATCTGCATTTTTATTGATCAGAATTTTATAGTTGGTAGATTCTGTATCCCACTCATATGCCAGGTCTGTAGCGGCAGAAGCATTGCGGCTATATATCTGCACAATATTGTGCCCTGCTGCTTTAAATTTTCTTCCCAACACCGCTGCTACATTCCCTGAACCGATTATTACAATATCCATTTCGTCGATTTTTATTTTTTTTTACCCAACTGCATTACTACTATCAGCCCAGTTGCGTCGCCCCCTTGTACTTTCTGTTCGCTATTCAGCATTTGCGAATACTCTGCTAAAACCTGGCAATACATTCAATCGCAAAATCCTGATTCATCACGCCAAACTATAAACTATGAACTAATCCTAAAGGTACACCCTATTTTTGCGTTGTATGAACTTATCCCAACGTTTAGCAATTCGTTATATCCGCACAAAATTCAAACTCCTCTCGGCCATCTCTAAAAAGAAAGCGGCAGAAAAAGCATTCGAACTCTTTTGCACTCCGCAATCCCGCAATAAAAAGAAATTACCCAAGGTTTTTGAAGAAGCAGAAAAGCTTCACTTTGAAATAGAAGGTGCTATCGTTCGGGGCTGGCGTTTCAATCATCCTGCTGAAAAAAAACTTTTAATTATTCATGGCTATGAATCATCCGTTATTAATTTCGACCGGTACATTAAACCATTAACAAAAAAGGGATATGAAGTGTTGGCTTTTGATGCACCGGCACATGGCAGAAGCGGTGGTAAGAAAATAACCGCCCCTTTGTATAAAGAAACTATTCAAAAAATAAATAAGCTATACGGGCCGGTACATTCGTATATGGCACATTCATTCGGAGGTTTGGCGGTAAGTCTTGCCTTGGAAGAAATCAGTCACACCAAAGACTATAAATTAGTATTAATTGCTCCTGCTACAGAAACAACAACAGCTATCGATACTTTTTTTCGCTTTTTACAAATTGACCCGTCGGTAAAACCTGAATTTGAAAAAGTTATCATAAAAAAAGGTGGCGTAAGTTCAGAATGGTATTCTATCAAAAGAGCCATGAAACACATACGGGCCAAAGTTCGCTGGTTTCATGATGAAGATGATGACACCACCCCACTCAGCGATGTGTTACCAATAAAAGCCGAAAACTATCCGAATATTGAATTCGTATTTACCCAGGGATTAGGTCACCGCCGGATTTACCGTGACAACAAAGTGACCAAGTCGATTATTGAATTTTTATGAGCCAGATTTTACTATTATTGTTGCTGTTTACTTACGGTAATGCTTCCAATAAAAAAGATATAATACCAGTGTCTACTACTTACAGTTATCTCGCATTAGGCGATTCTTATACCATTGGTGAAATGGTAACACCTGCTGAAAATTTTCCCAATCAAGTTGTAGCAACAATGAAAAGCGAAGACTACAATTTTAAACCTGCCCGCATCACCGCTAAAACCGGCTGGACGACAGACGAATTGGAGAATGGAATTACAGCCGCCAATGACATCGAACCCATTCCCACTAATTACGATTTTGTTACCTTATTAATAGGCGTTAATAACCAGTACCGGGGCCGGAGTGTTGCCAGCTATCGTACGGAATTTGAAGAATTGCTGAAGAAGGCCATCATATATGCTGGTAACAGGGCCAGCAGGGTTGTAGTATTATCAATTCCCGATTGGGGAGTTACTCCTTTTGCTGAAGGCAGAGACAGGGCCAAGATTGCAAGAGAAATCGATGTTTACAATGCGGCTAACAAAGAAATAGCGCTACAATATAATGTATATTATATAGACATCACTCCCTGGACAAGAGAAGCCGCCACCGACAACAATTTGCTGGCTTCAGATGGTCTGCATCCATCGGGAAAAGAGTACAAACGATGGGCGGAGCAGTTAAAATTATTTTTCAAAACAAAAATATAGTTGATTTTCAGAGGGAAAAGCACTCAAAATCAATTGAAAAATGAGTGACTAATGCCTCCCGAAATTATTGTTTCCAAAAAAATTTATTATCCTTGCCCTAACTTGCAGCCGCTGAAAAGCGGTTGTACCATTATATATAGTATCCTTTATGGCGAAAAATTTACTGATAGTTGAGAGTCCGGCGAAAGCCAAAACGATTGAAAAGATCCTCGGAAGCGACTTCCAGGTGAAGAGTTGTTTTGGGCATATCCGTGACCTTGAAAAAGCGGGAATGGGCATTGATCTGGAAAAAAACTTTGAACCCCGCTACATAGTTCCTGATGATAAACTAAAGGTTGTTAACGAGTTGAAATCGTTAGCTAAAAAATCAGGTGAAGTATGGCTGGCAACGGATGAAGACCGGGAAGGAGAAGCTATCAGCTGGCATTTGTGTGAAGTGCTGGGCCTCGACCCTAAAACAACCAAGCGGATCGTCTTCCATGAGATCACAAAACCTGCCATTCAAGCCGCAGTTCAAAATCCACGAAAACTGGATATGAACCTGGTAATGGCGCAACAAGCCCGACGAATATTAGATAGAATTGTAGGATTTGAACTAAGCCCGGTTCTCTGGCGCAAAATGAGTATGCGGAATAACCTCAGTGCAGGCCGTGTACAAAGTGTGGCAGTTAGAATTATTGCTGAAAGAGAGAGAGAAATAAATGCATTTACTCCCGTTAGCACCTATAAAATAGAAGGACTTTTTACTGCTAAAGATGTATCTGATAAACCCGTTACATTTTCTGCCGAAGGCAAAAAGCAAAATGTAGCAGAAGATGCAGAATCTTTTTTGAAAAGCTGTATCGGTGCCGATTATAAAGTAAAAGATATACAGGTTAAACCAGGCAAACGTTCCCCTGCTCCCCCATTTACTACTTCTACGCTTCAACAGGAGGCTTCAAGAAAATTAGGATACGGAGTTGCACGAACCATGCAGATAGCACAGCGGTTATATGAGAATGGATACATTACATATATGCGTACAGATAGTGTAAACCTGAGTAACACCGCATTGGGGGATATTACTAATACCGTTAAAAGTATGTACGGTGAAGAATATCACCAGTTCCGCAAATTCAAAAATAAGAACGAGAGTGCACAAGAGGCCCACGAAGCTATACGGCCAACTTATACCAGCAATGCTTCAATTGAAGAAGCAGAATGGGCAAGATTGTATGAATTGATCTGGAAAAGAACGATGGCTTCGCAGATGGCGGATGCTGAATTGGAAAAAACAGTTGCTAAGATTGAAATTTCTACCAATAAAGAGGAGCTTACTGCAAGCGGTGAAGTATTGAAATTCGATGGCTTTTTAAAAGTGTATAGAGAAGATAAAGATGATGATGAGCTAGAGGAAGAAGCAAACGAAGGAATGTTGCCACCGCTAACCGTTGGTATGCAATTGCCGTTAAAAGAAATGAAGGCAACTGAACGTTTCAGCCGCCCTCCATCCCGCTACACGGAAGCCTCCTTGGTAAAAAAGATGGAAGAGCTTGGTATCGGACGACCATCAACTTATGCACCTACCATCTCTACCATTTTAAAAAGAGGTTATGTAGAGAAAAGAGATAAGGAAGGCGTTATCCGTTATTACACGGTTTTTAATTTGAAGAACGATAAGGTGGGTAAAGAAATGGCGAGTGAAAATACCGGTGCAGAAAAATCAAAACTATTTCCATCCGATCTCGGATTGGTTGTAACTGATTTCCTGAAACAGTATTTCGACGACATCATGGATTATGGCTTTACCGCCAAAATTGAAGGCGAGTTTGATGAAGTAGCCGAAGGCAAGATGAAGTGGAACAAAATGATCGATGATTTTTATTTGCCATTTAAAAAAGATGTTGACAATACGATTGAAAATGCAGAACGCATAAAAGGTGAAAGAGAATTAGGTGTGGATCCGGAAAGTGGCAAACCAGTAGTAGCAAGAATGGGACGATACGGCGCCATGATACAGATTGGTGTAGCAGATGATGAAGAGAAACCTCGTTTTGCAAAAATTCCTACCGGGCAAAGTATTGAAACAATCACTTATGAAGAAGCAATGAACCTGTTTGGTGCGCAAGGTTCTATGGGGCAATATGAAGAGAAGGAAGTGTCGGTTAATGTTGGTCGTTTTGGCCCATATGTGAAATGGGGTGATGATTTTATTTCTCTTCCTCGGGGTACAGACCTTGGTACAGTTGATTTAGAAACTGCCATAAAACATATCAAACAAAAACAAATTGCAGATACCCCGGTCGGTTCATACGACCAGAAACCAATTATAAAAGGTACGGGACGTTTTGGCCCGTATATTAAATGGGATGGAATATTCATCAATGTTCCCCGTCGTTATGATTTTGCAAACTTGTCGCAGGAAGATATGAATGAGTTGGTTGAAGCAAAAGTTAAAAAAGAAGCCAACCGCTATATTCATCGCTGGCAAGAAGAAAATATTTCTGTAGAGAATGACCGCTGGGCTCCTATCATCAAATTTGGTAAGAAGAAGATACGCTTACCCAAAAAAGCAGATGATACCCGGTACACTGCGGAAGAAGCAGCGGCCTTTACATTGGAAGATGTAAAGAAAATTATTGAAGCCGAAATTCCGGGAGCATTTACTAAGAAAGCTAAGAAGGCTCCGGCCAAGAAAAAAGCGGCGGTGAAAAATGCGGCTGCACCAAAGAAGAAAGCAGTAAAGAAGGCGGCGAAGAAGAAGTAAGTCAAAATATCAATTCGATTTATAAAATAAATATTTTTTGTAAATTGCTTGTATGAAAAAGGAGGATATGGATAAAGTCAAAGCGAAAATCTATCAGCAGATTGATAAGATTGAAGATGAAACAGCATTACAAATGCTTCAAGAAGCCAGTGCTGTTTACTCAACTCCTTCTCAAAAGGACATTATTGATGAACTTACCCCCGAACAACAGCAACGATTAAAAGATTCCATTTTACAGGCTAATGATGGCAAAACTATTAGCAATGAAGAGGTGCAACAAAAAGCAAAGGAATGGCTCTCACGATAAAATGGACGGAAATTGCTTTAGCTGATTACAAACAAATTGTTGACTATTTACTACAGAAATGGCCGTTCTCTGTTGCTTTAGATTTTGTAAATACAGTAGAAACAAGAGTAAAGACATTAGCTCAATTTCCAGGCATTGGAATTATTTCGCAAAAAGAACCCGGTATCAGAAGTATTATTCTAACCAAACACAACAGACTTTATTACCGATTTGATAATAACCTACTTGAAATTCTTGCCATTTTTGATACACGACAATACCCAGGAAAGAATAAGTTCGATTGATTCATTATCTTTCTTCTCAAATTCGATTCATGAAAAGAACTTACTGGGAAAAAATGGCTCCTTCCTACAACGATGAAATATTCGATGTACTGCACAATGATAAAAAAGCCCTTATCCGTTCCGTTATTAATAAATATTCATCCAAAAATAAAACCGTTATTGATATTGGTTGTGCCATTGGTAAATGGCTCCCCGTTCTCTCCCCTGTTTTTAAAAAAGTAGTTGCTGTTGACATTTCTGCAAAGAATCTGAAGATAGCTGCACAACTTTACCCGCAATACAAAAATGTGCAATACCTGCGGGCCGATATGAGTGGCAAAAAAACAAAAGTGCCACAATGTGATTTTGGTATTTGCATTAATGCTATTCTCACTCCAGAAAAAAAAGACAGGGATATTTTTTTTCAATCTCTTTCTGCTTGTGTAAAGAAAGGCGGACGAATTGTTATTACGATCCCTTCTTTAGAGTCGCATTTATTAGCTAATGTTATTCAGCAGCAATATAAGATTGATAAGAATATCTTTCCTGCTACAACCAATGCAAAAGAAGCAATCCGTAAATGGAATAATATACGCCAGGGTAATGCAGAAATAGATGATGTGCCACATCATCATTACTTGAAAGAAGAGTTACAATTACTACTTTCCAAAGTTGGCTTTGTGGCTGAAGAATTTCAGAAGATCGAATATAACTGGGATACGGAATTCATCAAAACTCCTTCCTGGTTAAAAGAGCCGAAGCCGTGGGATTGGATGGTGGTGGCGAGAAAGAAATAATAACCCCTGTATCATTTCCTTAAGTGTAAAATTTGCCACTCCCTAAAGGGGGATTTGAAAAGTTCTTTTTTGGCAGAAAAATTACAAATCTATAGGATATTTTAAAATCGCAGACTATAAAAGCCCCTTTAGGGGTTGGAGTTTAATTTACCAATGCGTAAACTGCAAAACTCGCCAACCAATGCTCACCGCCATACTCTCCGCTTACCACATGTGGCAATGCTGTGGAAAGATGATTGACCGAGGAACGGAGTAATAATTTCTTTATTGCGTCATTTGCAGGCAATGCAGCAACCAATCCTTTCATACACCAGCTTCGGCTAAAACTTAAACCATCGAGGTGAACGATTTGCAGATCTGTTCTATCCGATACTACTGGTAAAATAGTAAGATGCTTTAAGCTTTGCGTGGAAAAGAACTGATTGAACCAGGTTGTAAACTCCTTTGGTGATAATACTCTTCGCATCAGATCAGCTTCCTCTAAACTGGGTGATAAGAAGTCTGCACCATTCGGCTCCCAGATAGCTGGTGCATTTTTATCCTTTCCGTATATTTTTTTAGCAGAGGCAACAATGGCATTTTCAAATTGATTGTTTTTTGCCGCTCTTGCGTAATCCAATGCAAACACTAATCCGAATGCGGTGTTAGGATGTACCCCTGTACGATTAGGGTATGTTTGTTTCGGCAAAAACTTCGTCCACAAATCAACAACCTTTTTTGTCAATGGCTGCATAGCTTCATGCCAGCGTTTTGCATCTGCATCATCCCAGTTATATAATTCTTCATCCAGTTTTAATATCCAGGCCCAGCCGTATGTTCTTTCCCAGGATGCTGTGAGTGGCATACTGAAATACTTAACTTCATCGAGTATATTCTGCTTGGTAATTGTCTTATTGAGTGTTTCTCTTATCAATGCAGCTTCCGGCATTTGTGGGAATAATTTTAGCAATCGTATCAACATCCAATGGCCATGCACCGATGAATGCCAATCGAAACAACCATAAAATGTTGGATGCAATTTTTTGGGAAGTAATACATGATCACTATCCGTATTGGAAGTGTGATTTGTTTTGTTAGGAAATTCCTGCAACACACATTTCAATGGCAAAGAAGCAAGATGAGATGCACCTTTCAATGTCAATTCAAATCCCGAACTATCTTTTTTTACTGTAAACAAATTATTTACTTGTGATCTTGCTGTTGCAGTTAGCAATAGAAATACAGGTATAAGTAGTTTAGATTTCATCCACCAAACTTAAAACATTCTAATAACAGTAAGGTATCCAACAGCAACGAACTATAAACACTAAACTCGAAACCATAAACCGTTTCCCCCATCTGTGGAAAAGTTTAACTATTTCATATCAGGTTCAATAGAGATATTGTGTAGGAATCGCCACCATGGAAACAAACAAAGAGATATCGGCTCTACTAACTTTAATTGATGATCCTGATGAGGAAGTGTTTGGATTAGTTTCCAACAAGATCGTTGACTATGGTACGAACATCATTCCTAACCTGGAGCATCTTTGGGAAACTACACCCGACGAAGAAGTTCAAACAAGGATTGAATTATTAATTCATCGTCTTCATTTTACCGACCTTACAGAAGATTTTCGTCAATGGAATGTTTCCGGTCATCATGATTTATTACTGGGTGCCATGCTAACCAGCAAGTTTCAATTTCCTGATGTATCTACCGCACCTGTAATGCAGGAAATTGAAAAAGTACGGCGCAATATCTGGCTGGAATTAAACAACTACCTCACTCCGCTTGAACAAATTAATATCGTTACCAGTATTCTTTACAGCTATTACGGATTGAAAGGCACGGAAATTAATTACAAAGAGCCGAATGAGTTTCTTATGCACAAAACACTGGAAGCGAAAAGAGGTAACCAGATCAGCAATGGCCTTTTATATCTGGTTTTGTGCGAACTGTTGGATATACCTGTGAGAGCAATCAATATCCCCCGGCAATTTATTATTGCTTATTTCAAACCGGGTTATTCAGATGAAAGTTTGCCTAACCCTATTCATAAAATTGAATTTTACATAGACCCTACTTCTGGCCAGGTGTTTACACAACAAGACGTAGAAAGCTATTTCAAAAGAATTTCTGTGCCGCCTGTTGGGGCTTATTTTAAGCCTCGCAAAAACAAACAGGTAATTCAACAACTGATAGAGGAATTCAGCAAATGTTTTACTGCTGAAAAAGATAAATACAAACAAGTTGAGTTACTGGACTTAGCTAAACTGCTTGATTAATCTTAACCTGGTTTATAAACTCAAATCCCAACCGGCTCTATACTCTCTTTTTACAAACTGGTTAGCTTCTTCAAAGTTGGTGACTTTCATATTAGCAGCATCCCACAAAAGTTTTTTGCGGCCTAAATATTTATCGCCCCACCCTGTTAATTTGGGATTCTTCATTAGCCAACTACGAATGGCGAGATTACCCATCAACACACTTTCTGTAAATGGCCCGGCATAAGAGAACGGTGAACTGGTTTCACCTTTTCCATAACCAGCAATACAGGCATTTACCCACTGCAAATGATGGCCTTCAGGCACCCGTTTAATTTTTTCTTTTGGCATTGTTTTCTCCGTCATTAAACGGGTTGGTAACAATCTTGGATTGGCACCATAGCAATCTGCCAACAACTTCCCTTTTGTGCCTATGAATAAAACGCCACCATCCCAATTTCCAAATGGTTCTTCCGGCAATAATTCATCAGGACGGTCAGGTAATAAACCACCATCATACCAGGAAACTTTTATACTTCCTTTTCCATTTGTTCTTGGGTAATTGAGGTGAATAATAGATGCTGGTGGACAAGCATCCGGATTTTGCGTATCATTCCACATTTCTTTCCATACAGTACCTACGCTGCACTCAGCAGAATCAGGATATAGAATTGGCAATATTCTGTAAATAGGATCCATGATATGACAAGCCATATCTCCTAATGCACCTGTGCCAAATGCCCACCATCCTCTCCAATTAAACGGCAGGTAGGCCGGATTATAATCGATGTGTTTAGCAGGGCCCAGCCAAAGATCCCAGTCCAATTCAGCAGGAATATCAAATTTTCCTGAAGGTGTTGATTGTCCTTGCGGCCAAACGGGTCTGTTCGTCCATGCTTGTGCCTCCGTTACTTTTCCAATCATTCCGGCATCAATCATTTCTTTTGCCTTGCGTACGCCATCGCCTGAACCACCCTGGTTGCCCATTTGTGTTACCACCTTATATTTCTGTTCCGCCTGAGTTAATATTCTGGCTTCGTAAATATCATGTGCCAATGGTTTTTGCGTATAAACATGTTTGCCCATTCGCATGGCAGCCAAGGTAGCTACTGCATGAATATTATCCGGTGTTGAAATACTACAGGCATCAATATTGTTTTTTTCTTTTTCAAGCATTACCCTAAAGTCCTTATGATAAGTAGCTTTTGGAAATGCCTCTCTTGATTTTTTTGCCGCCCTGTCATCAACATCACACAAGGCAACAATATTTACATAGGGGCTTTTTGCAAATGCCTGTAAATCGCCATGCCCCATTCCACCTACGCCAATACCAGCGATATTCAATTTATCACTGGGAGCAATAAACCCACGGCCTAATACATGGCGGGGTAATATTAAAACACCGGCACCTGCTACGGCTGTGTTACGAATAAAATTTCTACGGGAGAGATTTGATTGAGCTTGTGCTGGCTTTTTTTCAGGGTTCATTCTGGCAAATTTTCATCAAGTTTACATTAAAATTGTAAGATGACAATCAACTGGAGCGATTTTGAAAAAATAGATATGCGTACAGGAACAATTATTTCAATTAATGATTTTCCAAAAGCCAGGAAACCCGCATATCAACTGACTATTGATTTTGGTAACGAGGTTGGTATAAAAAAATCATCGGCACAAATAACAGCACACTATACAAAGGAAGACTTGCTGAACCGCCAGGTGATTGCAGTCGTTAACTTTCCACCCAAGCAGATAGCAGACTTTAACAGCGAATGCCTGGTGCTGGGTGTATATGATGAAAACAAAGATGTAATTTTATTGCAGCCCGGTAAACAAATGGAAAACGGGATGAAAATCGGTTGACCATGTCAGAAACCTACACTACAGTCTATCATTCACCTGTTGGATTATTAAAGATCTCCGGCACGAATGATTATATCAATGAAGTAACATTTCATGACACTTCTCAAAAAGCAGAAGGCAACAAGAAACATTTACCGCCTATGCTTATTAATTGTGTGGAGCAATTGATTCAATACTTTAATGGAGAAAGAAGAATTTTTGATTTACCATTAAACCAAACTGGCACCGCTTTTCAACAAGACGTATGGAGCCTGCTTACACAAATCCCATTTGGTAAAACTATCAGCTATCTCGATTTAGCAAGACAAACCGGTGATACAAAAGCCACAAGAGCAGTAGCCAATGCAAATGGGAAAAATAATATTGCCATTATTGTTCCTTGTCATAGAGTAATTGGATCTACAGGAGAATTAACAGGCTATGCAGGCGGACTTTGGAGAAAAAAATGGCTATTAGAACTGGAAGCAAAAGTTGCTCACGGAGTACAAACTTTGTTTTAAGGGCAGGTTTTTCTGGCAACCGTATCGTTAGGGAAAGTACCATTTTTTATTACAAAAACTTTTTGTTGGAATAACCCATTTTCCTGTGCAAGAAGGCAAGTTGTATCTGCAAGATGATTCCAGTCTATACCAATCGTATCTTGTACATAAATACACAGTGTATCCGAACCCTGAAAATA
Organism: Bacteroidia bacterium Ga0077558; assembly: GCA_001464625.1. GTDB lineage: Bacteria > Bacteroidota > Bacteroidia > Chitinophagales > Chitinophagaceae > JJ008. The sequence goes on from LNFJ01000099.1 coordinate 10,975, forward strand.
TGTACAACGAAAAGCTCCATACACATAGCTTTTATTTGTTCTGAGTTTCTCTGTAATCTTACTAACCTTCTCACAATCACCCTCACAAGGAACACTATAGGAAGTAGCAATATAAAGTGCTGCATACAACAGAACAATTATTGGTAACAATAAGATTGAATATTTACTTTTTTTCATTGTTCCTTCTTAGTAATACAAATGACAAACAAAAGGCCAGTAACGCTGCAAATACATCCCACAAATCCAACGTAAAGTCTGCGGTAAGAATATGCTGAATAAACTCGGATCCCACAACGATTATTAAAACTACGAACGGTAAATAACGAACCCGTTGGTATTGTGTACTCTCCCAAATAAACAATGCAGAAGAAAACGAAAAGGCCCAACAGAAATCTGAACCGGAAAAGATGAATACTTTTTCAAAACCTGGGAGATCATTAATAGTTACAAGCGGCTCTCGGCTATCAATTAGTTGCACAAACCAATAATTGGGTCGAAAGAAAAAATAAATGAAATACCCGATTAGCAAAGGCAGAAAAATAAAGAAAAGAATTTGCTTTCCTGTTCGGCTCATATCAGTTCACTGCTGGTAAACGCAAACGGCAACAAGAAACTTGCAGTTTTGATAATGTAAACTTGTCCTTCCTGTCCACTAAGAATTAAACGTATGGGTTTTTCTGTTCTTGTTTCATATTCTAATAATGCCTGCCTGCACATACCACAGGGAGAAATTGGATGATCGCTTTTAACCACTTCGCTACTATAGCTAATGGCGATACTTTTTACGGGTATTTTGGGATGAATTGTAGCAATGGTTCCTAATAATACCCTTTCTGCACATATGCCAACCGGATATGAGGCATTCTCCTGGTTCGTACCAGCTACTACTTCTCCATTTTCTAATATTGCTACAGCACCTACAAAAAAGTTGGAATAAGGAGCATAAGCATTTTCTGTAACTGTACGGGCTTCAGTAAGCAACCAGGCATCTGCTTCGCTTAACTCGCTGATGTCGTTATACACTTCGTATTCAAACTCAAATTTGCTTTCTTTCATATGAAATATTCAGGTAAAGAAAAATGCCCTTGAAAAATATCAAGGGCATTTAAAGTTAGTTTATTTTATTATACGGAAGAATCGTTTCCATCTCGGCCCTCCGTCGTAGCTAAACCAAATCATCCAGGCTTTACCTACAACCCGGTCTTCCGGCACAAAACCCCAATAACGGCTATCCTGGGATCCCTGGCGGTTATCTCCCATCATCCAGTAATAATCCATTCTAAAAACATAGTCCGTTACTTCTTTACCATTCAGCATGAACTTACCATTCTGCATGGAGAAATCATTTCTTTCATATACACGGATTGCTCTTTCATAGATTGAATAATTCTCCGAAGTTAATTTTAATGAGGCTCCTTTCTTTGGAATCCAGATGGGACCAAAGTCCTCTCTGCTCCATTTATGAAGTGTATCATAAGGGAAAACTTCTCCCCCACCACCATTGTATTCTTCATCTAAAATAATAGTAGAAACCAGGCCACTCTTCATCAGCTTTTCTTTGTTCTGATTTGTAAGCAACATGCGGTATTCATTCATTTTAACACCAGTCAATGCAATTTCTCCTTTCTCTGCATTCATATCATACTCGTCTTTCATTACTTCAAAATCAAGTCCGGCGGTTGAAGTAACGATATAAAACAATTCGCTGTGTGGCGGAATTGATTCTTGTTGCCCGTTGATATAAACAATATCCTTTTTTACTTCCAGCATATCGCCTGCTATACCTACACATCGTTTGATATAGTTATCAGATTTATCAACCGGGTGCACAACGATAGGATAGTTTGCCGGGTCATTTAAAATTTGTCTGTCGCCTGGCGAACCCTGTTCTGCTCTTCTTTTAATATCATAATAGGGTATAGCAGATTCATAACCGTCTGCATGTATCACGGTATCTCCTGCAGGAAAATTAAATACCACTGCATCACCTCTTTTTACAGGTGATGCAAACCATCTTGTATACGGAATTTTAATAGCGGTGGAATATGATTTTGCTGAACCAATGGGCATATAATTATGTACAAAAGGAACAGATAGCGGGGTATTAGGAATGCGGGGGCCGTAACTAAGTTTACTTACAAATAAAAAATCTTTTACCAGCAATGTTTTTTCCATGGAACCTGTTGGAATAGTATACGCTTCAAAAACAAATGTGCGGATCAATGTTGCTGCTACTACTGCAAATACTGCGGCATCAACCCATTCTCTCCAACCTGCTTTTTTATTTCTTTTCACTCCTTCTTCTCCAATAAAATTGGGATTCGTTTTATAGGCGAGATAGGGAAAGTAAACAGGTGCTGCTAAGGAAGCAGCAGTATGACTTCCGAATGAAAATTGTCCGAACACTTTTGCAAACTCAATGAATATACCCGGACTAATGAACCAACCTACTACCGGGATGAATTGCCAGAAAACCCAATGTTTGGGACGTTTCGCCAAATCCTGCATTACCCAGGTATTGTAAAACGGAACGTATGCTTTCCAGGCGGGTACACCGGCTTTTACAAAAAGCTTGGCCAGGCCAAATGATGGCAGGAAAACAATCAGGGTACTTATCAGGTAAACAATGAAAATATGTTGTAGGGGCATAGCCGTATTTTAATAAGCGACAAAAATATCATAATTATTTGCGTATCAAAATTTTAATCTTCAAAGTTTTGCTAAAGCAGTAGCTGATTTTGCCCGGAAATAATTCTATTTTCGGTAATCGTTGATATGAACCATTTTACGATAAAAGACATAGAAAACCTTTGCGACATTAAAGCACACACATTGCGAATATGGGAGCAGCGGTATGAGCTGTTTACTCCCAAAAGAAAGGAAAGCCAGCACCGTATTTATGATAATGATGATCTGAAAGAACTTCTTCGCATTTCATTTCTATACCATAGCGGTCATAAAATATCAAAAATCGCTGCGCTAAATCCGGAAGAGATACAGCAGCTGGTAGAAAAATCAAGTTTACAGGAAAGCAACCAGGAAGTTTTTGTTCACCAATTGATAGAAGCAGGAGTTGATTTTAACAAAGAAAAATTTGAACTCATTATTAACTCCGTGGTAAAGCGTATAGGATTGGAAAGATGTATCATCGAAGTATTTTATCCTTTTCTCCAGCGAATTGGTCTTTTATGGATGACAAACAATGTGATTCCGGCTCAGGAGCATTTTACCAGCCATATTATTCGCAAAAAAATAATCGTGGCAACAGATGGATTAAAAAAAGCTGATAGCAGTAGTCCTGCAATGCTTGTATTTGCACCTGCCGGTGAGTTTCATGAAATTCCTTTACTGGCAGCAAATTATTTTTTGAGAAAATACCATAACCGAACTATTTATTTTGGTGTAAATGTGCAACTAGAAAGCCTTGAATATTATTTACAATATCAACCTGCAAATAGCTTGTACACTCATGTACTAACAAAGCTTACCAATGATGGAGTAGAAAACTATATGGAATTGCTCTGTAAGAAGTTTCCCGATAAAAACATCGTTCTTTCGGGCCCTGCAGCAAAATGTATTCAACAGCCTCCGGCTAACCTACACATCATCCGCTCAATTGATGAAATGATTGCTTTTGCAAAAAAAAGAGGAGATGAAAAACTCGCTACTTAGGCATTACATAATTGCTCACATCCTCTGCCGTAATTGTTTTTCCCGATAAGATCACTAATCGTTCTACTACGTTTCTTAATTCCCGGATATTACCTGTCCAATTGTATTGCTGCAATAGTTTGATAGCATCTGCATCCATGGGTTTTTGTGCAATGCCATAATCAGCACATATATCAGTAAGAAACTGATCGACTAACAATGGAATATCATCCCGTCTATCGTTTAGCGATGGAACATGAATAAGGATGACACTCAGGCGATGGTATAAATCGAGACGGAAATTTTTTGCTTCAACTTCCTTTAATAGATCTTTATTGGTAGCTGCAATTACCCGAACATCTACACTAATATCTTTATCAGCTCCTACCCGTGTTATTTTGCCTTCCTGTAATGCCCGTAATACTTTTGCCTGGGCATTGGAACTCATATCGCCAATTTCATCCAGGAAAAGTGTACCGCCGTTGGCAGATTCAAATTTTCCGATCCGTTGTTTGATAGCTGACGTAAAAGAACCTTTTTCGTGGCCAAACAATTCGCTTTCGATCAATTCTGTTGGAATGGCTGCACAGTTGACTTCTACAATTGGCCCTGTAGCTCTATTACTTTTTTCATGCACCCAACGAGCCACTAATTCTTTCCCAACACCATTCTCACCGGTAATTAATATGCGGGCATCTGTGGGAGCTACTTTCTCTATGGTTTCTTTAATCTTTTTAATAGGATTTGATTCTCCTATCATTTCCTGCACTTTGCTTACTCTTCTTTTCAGCACTTTTGTTTCGGTAACAAGAGTACTTTTATCCATCGCATTACGGATAGTGATCAGCAACCGGTTCAGATCCGGTGGTTTGGAAATATAGTCGTAAGCTCCTTTTTTAACCGCCTCTACTGCTGTTTCAATATTTCCATGACCTGAGATCATGATGATAGGAACATCAGCATTTATTTCACCGGCTTTTTGTAAAAATTCAATGCCATCCAGTTTAGGCATTTTTATATCACACAAAACAAGGTCGAATGTTTTTTCTTTGAATTTTTTTAATCCTTCTTCACCATCAGCAGCTTCATCTACCTTATAACCTTCAAAAGACAATATTTCGAGCAGGGTCTTACGAATTGCTTTTTCATCATCAATGATCAATATATCAGCCATCAGCTATTAATTTATTCCGTAAAAATAATTGATTTGAAGCGAAGTGAGGCAAGTTGCAGAGAATCAGCTAAAAACAAATTGGATGAACCCTTAACGAGGAATAACAATTACATCGGCTCCTTAAGACTTGTGGGTGAGTTTGAACGACTGGTAAAATAAAAGGCCGGGTAGAAACCCAGCCTCGTTTTAAAATCCAATATCCTATGAAAAACCGTTGTAAAGATGGGGAGAAAATATCAAACAGTTGCAATAAAATAGAGTTTTTTTCAATAAATACCACAAATGGGGTATCCCCCGCAGTAATATTTTTTAAAGCCAGTATTTATTAGCTACTAACAAAAAAAGCCCTGCTAAAACAGCAGGGCTTATAGATTAAAATGAGATTAAAAACAATTTATTTTACCTGGTACATTACCTCTTTTACAAGCTTCACCGTTCTTGCTACATCAGGCAAAGCAGCCGCTACTAAATTCGGTGCATAGTGCAATGGTGCATCAGCTGCAGTAATACGGCGTATGGGTGCATCTAAATAATCAAACCCCTCTTTTTGTATGCGGTATGTTATTTCTGAAGAAACAGAAGCAAATGGCCACTGCTCTTCCACAATAACAAGTCGGTTTGTCTTCTTTACACTTTCCAGAATGGTCATCCAGTCTAACGGACGGATAGTACGCAAATCAATAACTTCAGCACTGATACCTTCCTTTTCCAATTCGGCGGCTGCGCCAAGAGCCACTTTCATCATTTTATTAAAAGAAACGATGGTTACGTCCTTGCCGGCCTTTTTTATATCGGCTTTGCCTAATTCGATATAATATTCTTCTTCCGGAATTTCCATCTTATCGCCATACATCTGCTCACTTTCCATGAACATAACCGGGTCTTCTTCGTAGCGGATGGCTTGTTTCAATAATCCTTTAGCATCATATCCATTACTTGGTGAAACCACTTTTATGCCGGGAATGTTAGCATACAATGCTTCAAAGGCAGTTGAGTGCTGTGCGCCTAACTGACCGGCAGAACCATTACCTCCCCTAAAAACGATGGGGCAAGAAATCTGTCCGCCACTCATTGCCAGCATTTTACTGGCAGTATTGAGAATTTGATCTAAAGCCAATACAGCAAAATTCCAGGTCATAAATTCGACTATTGGGCGAAGGCCATTTTGTGCAGAACCCACTCCAACAGCTGTAAAACCAAGTTCTGCAATAGGAGTATCAATAACTCTTTTGGGGCCAAACTCCGCCAGCATACCCTGGCTAACTTTATAGGCGCCGTTGTACTCAGCCACTTCTTCACCCATCAGGTATACCCTGTCATCTCTTCTCATTTCTTCACTCATTGCCTCTCTTAGGGCATCCCGAAATGCAATAGATCTTGCCATTTGTCTGTCAAATTTTAGGTGGGCAAATTTAAGCGGTAAAGGGGATAAAACCTAAATGAAAGCCAATGATAGTTCAATAACCAGATTCGTCTAGTGCTCCATTTTACAGTCTTCGATCATCTTTTTCATTGAAGGAGATTGAAGATCTCTTTCCGTTAGCCTGCTGGCATCATTAATATTGGGATATAGTTTTTCAATTTTATACTGCATGCAATCGCAATAGCTTTGCGCATCCAGATCTTCCATGCCCCCTTTTTTGGCTTCCCTTACACAGCTATTCACAAAATCAAGTTCATCTTTTCTTGACCAACCGGAAGAAGATGAACTTTGGTCTTTAACTCCTAAGCAGTCATTCACCATAGTTTTCATAGAGGGACTTTCCATATCTATTTTGGCAGCATCAGCTACATCAGGATATTTTGTTGTTAGTTTTCTAAGCATACAATTGCAATAAGTTTGTGCTTTGCTTTTTTCTAATCCTTTTTTTACTGCCGCATTAACACATTCCGTAGTAAAACCATTTATATCCGCATTGCTCCAATTTGCTCCATCCGCTACATGATTACCTTCCTCGTCATCATCCACCACATCATCATAATTTCCTGAATTCCGATCAATACCCCCATTGTCATCATCTTTGTTTTCTTTGTCTTTATCGCTATCGCCATTTCGATAATCATCCTTACTTGTTTTTTCGGTATCGCTGGCAGATTTAGTTTTATCATTCTTACAAGCCATCAACAGGCATACTGATAGTAAAAGAATTAGCAGTTGTTTCATGTTCAAAAATTTTAGGTTTAGTGGTGTGATGGTTAATAGCAAAACAAAATAGCCATTCCTAAGCAGTCTGTAAAATTAAATTACCCGTACTCTCCTAAGAAAGTGCTTTTATAAACAAGGTAAGCTTTTCCTCATCTAATTGTCCGTTTGTACGAACCCCGCTGCAAATATCTACACCAAAAGGCTGTACGGTTGCAACAGCTTCTGCAACATTGCCTGCATGAAGGCCACCAGCCAAAAAAACAGGAATGCCAACCTGTTCTACCAATTTTCGGCTGATGTTCCAGTTATGGGTATTGCCTGTTCCTCCTAATGTTTTTAGGGCGGCTGAAGGATTACCACTATCAAGAAGAATTGCATCAACTTTATCTTTTATTGCAAGAGCCTGTCCAATGCTCTCCTCTCCTGTTACATGAATTACCTGCACAATTTTTAAATACGGTAACGCTTCTCTTATTTGCTGATAGCTTCCGTCTGTTAATTCATCTACTATTTGAACGGTATTAGTATTTACTTTTTGTACATGATTGATAATGCCGCTGGCTGATTGCTCACTGGTCAATAAAAAAGAGGAAATGGGTGGGTGAATTGTTTT
>LNFJ01000100.1 GCA_001464625.1 Bacteroidia bacterium Ga0077558
AATTAAAGTTTATGTACAATTATAAATTTAATGGCGACACACTGGTGGTAGAAATGCAAAACAGTGGCGGCCAGATTTTTCACATGGTGAAGAAATAAGTAATCATATTATAAATAGTAATCTCTGGCTGAAAGGCCGGAGATTTTTTTTTAAGTTCGTGTATCAGCAAAAGAACTGCGAACAACTAATCCCCGAAAGTTTGGCATTATAAGTAACTTGCCTCTAATATCGATAACCAATAATGATGATACCAGGCAAAAGAGAAAAATTTCGGAATAGGCTTCATGAAATTATTTATGAATCAAATACCCTTGCTGGTAAAATTTTTGATGTTTCATTACTCATATTGATTCTGGCGAGTATTTTAATTGTAATGATCGATAGTGTTGAGAAATACCATCGAACCTATGGTGATCTCTTTCTCATACTTGAATGGATATTCACTATCATTTTTACGATTGAATATATACTTCGTTTGATCACTATTAAAAAACCCGTCAGATATATATTCAGTTTTTTAGGCATCATCGATTTGCTGGCTATTATTCCCAGCTACCTGAGTATTATTTTTGGTGGTGCACAATCCTTATTAGTGTTGAGAGCATTACGCCTGCTTCGGGTGTTCCGGATATTTAAACTGAGCCATTTTCTTTCTGAAATGCAATTTTTGGGTGTAGCCATTAAAGGAAGTTTAAGAAAGATCAGCATATTCATGATGGTGGTGTTGATGCTGGTGATTATACTCGGATCAATAATGTACCTGGTAGAAAAAGGCGAACATGGATTTTCAAGTATTCCCGATAGTATTTATTGGGCTATTGTTACGATCACTACAGTAGGGTATGGCGATATTTCACCCGTTACGGCTACTGGCAAATTTGTAGCAAGCATTATAATGCTGATGGGTTATGGTATTATTGCTGTTCCAACAGGTATAGTAACAACAGAGATGGCGTTAGCAGCAAGAAAAAGAGATGAGAAACATGAAGTTTGTCCTAAATGCGGTAAAGAAGGACATGACAAGGATGCATTGTATTGTAAGCGATGTGGTGAGTTGCTATAAAACGGTAGATTTGTAATGATACAATTTCAAGACGACACACTTAGTGGGTGTTACATTACCTGTTCAACTATCTGTCTTCAAGTTCAATAATTTTCGTCGTCTTACTTTCTTGTTCAAATAGTTTGTCTTGCAAGTAGTATTTGTGATTAAGTCCGGTAAGAATAATAATTCTTTGTCCTTCAAACTCTTTTGAATAATCTATAATCTTTTTTGTCATATAGTTGTTTCTTGCAAACCAAAATGCCAAGTCGTCTTCAAACTGCTTAGCTATTAAACTGCCAGTTATATATTTCTTTCCTAGTGGAATAATATAGTCAATTTCAAGGTTGTACAAAACCCTTGTCATGTCAACTACATCTGGCTTATTAATTCGTATTAAGTCTGTTTTTGAAATAAACTCAAAATAGTGATTTTGTTTGATAATGTAGTTTGCATATATCGTACTGTCTGAAATAGACATTTTTGCATTATCAAGACTTTCAAAAAATGCTTTTTGTATTACTAGTCTATCCCTTATATATTGTCTTCTTGAAGTAAAGGAAGTGTCGAAAGGTAATATCTTGATATTTCTATTGTGTTTTGTGTACTTCTGAAGAGATAACTGTTCTATACCTGGCTTCCAAATTTTTAAAAAATTTGCAGTCCTTAGTCCAAATACACGTTTAAAATTTGTGCTCTGTTCCCATAATATAATATCGGGTTTATACTTTTTTAAAGTTTTGTATAAGGTATTATGATTAAAGTGTTTGTTTCCGGTATGAATAGTACCTATAATTATTATTTCAGTCTGTGGAACTGGAGTCTGTCCGATAGTAACTGTAATGTTTAAAATAAGTATAAAAAAAATTGAAATTAAATATTGCATGAGGATTTGTGGTTTTCGTATAACAGTTACGAAATATCATATGCTAAAAACAAGCAACAAATTCCAACAGTTAATAATTTTACACACCCGCCAAAAACTGATTTTTTATATACTCTGCAACAGAAGCCAGTGTTTTTGTTTTTTCGAATATGGCCAACTGTCTGTCTGCACCAGTTCCATTCTCCAGCATTTTATGTACATATTGAATGCGGTGTCGGCTGCCCAAATGATCTAATACCGGGTCTAAGAAATCAAGTAGTTCATAGATCAGTGCTCTTGTATTTACTTCTTCTTCTTTTCCGAAGTCAATTAAATAACCATCTACTCCATAGCGGCTGGCTCTCCATTTATTTTCATTGAGTAATGCCCTGGAATATTGAATGAAGTTGAGGTTCTTGGATCGCAGCATATATATTCTGGCACAAATTGCCTGGAACAATGCAGCTATGGTAATGGTTTCATCCACCGTCATCGGAATATCACAAATGCGAAACTCCACCGTATTAAAGAATGGATGCACCCGAAGATCCCACCATATCTTTTTTGCATTATCAATACAATTGGTTTTGATCAGCAACTTTACATAATTGTCGTATGCTTCAATGCTATCAAACGAATCAGGAATACCCGTACGTGGAAACTTATCAAACACTTTAGTGCGGAAAGATTTGTACCCTGTCATTCTTCCTTCCCAAAAAGGAGAGTTGGTACTTAAAGCAAATATGTGCGGTAAAAAATAACGAGTACTATTGGCAATATGATTCGCCAGTTCCCTGTTCTCCATTCCCACATGCACATGTAAGCCAAAAATTAAATTACTGCGGGCCGCTTCCTGTAATTCATTTACCAGTTCGTTATAACGAATATGGTCGGTTATCAATTGGCTTTCCCAATGGCTGAAGGGATGAGTGCCGGAAGCTCCCATAGCAAATCCTAATCCATCTGCAATGCCGGAAATAGTTTTGCGAAGTGTAGATACATCTGTATAGGCTTCATCAATGTCGGCGCAAATATCAGTTCCTACTTCCACTACTGCCTGGTGCATTTCGGCTTTTACCTTGTCTTTAATCACCTTTTGTCCTTCCTGCACAATTTTTTGTTCATGGCTTTTGAGTTCAAAAGTTTTTGGGTCAAGTACCATGTACTCTTCTTCTACTCCAAGGGTAAAATTTTTATAGTTCAGAATCATAAGTTAGTTTATAGTTTAATGTTTAGAGTTCATAGTTTGGATTCCCGCTAAAGTAAAAGTGCAAAAGCTTTTTACGATAACTACAAACCACAAACTATGAACAATAAACTTTTTATATTAATGGACTGCCGTTCGCACCTCTTCTTACATATTCTCCCCAGGTAAGATTGTCTTCCCCTTCTTTATTAGCCAGTGCTTTTTCAATGGCATAAGTTGCTGCAGTTTCAACAACCCATTCAAAATTTTCTTCCCCTACACTTGCTTTATCGGCATCAGGCGCAGGATTACAAAAATCAATGGCATACGGTACGCCATCTCTTATGGCTAACTCAACGGTATTGAAATCATAGCCCAGGTATTTATTTATTTTCAGAACGATGTCAGTCATCTGCTGCAATCTTTCTGCAGAGGGCTTAAAGTCGGCTACATAGCGAAGATGATGCGGATTGCGGGGTTCATACGACATAATGCGAACATATTTGCCACCGATGCAATAGCAACGATAATATTCTGTAAACACAATCTCTTCCTGGAATAGCATAACCAGTTGACCTGTTTCAGCATGTTTTTCAAAAAAATCTTCTTTGCTATCTAACCGGTACACATTCTTCCACCCACCACCAGCAAACGGTTTCATATAAACAGGAAAACCAGTGTAACCGAAAATGCTATCCCAATCCAGCGGAAATGCAAGATTGCTGAACGATTCATCAGAAGTGTCGTCCGGTAAATCTCTTGATGGAATAATAGCCGTTTTTGGAACGGGCACACCAATTTTTGTCATTAAACAATTATTGAAATACTTATCATCTGCACTCCACCAAAAAGGATTATTAATAACCGCAGTGCCGGTAACAGCTGCATTCTTTAACCAGGTACGGTAAAATGGTACATCTTGCGATATGCGGTCAATGATAACGGTATAGCCGGTATGCACACCTTGCATGGCTTTATCAATACGAACAGGTTCTGCAATAATGCCCGGTACATTTTTACTATTTACCCTCGCTACAAATGCTTCGGGGAATGAACGTTCTTTTCCATGCAGGATTCCAATTTTCTTCATAAACAGATTTTAAATGATGAATAAAGCAGTCATTGCAAAATAAGTAAGGCAATAATGCACCGACTTTTACCAAATTTATTTTTTCAAAGCCATATAAACAAATTAACCTGCTACAAGGATGTGTATGTTGAATTTAGTTTAGCAAGGGCTGATTATTATGAAATCCTTAATTTTGCGGCCATGCAATTGGCTAATGTACCCGGTATACAGGTTGAAACTACCACTATAGAATCAACTTTTCTGGAAAGAGATGTAAAAGTGGATGTATACCTGCCGCTTAATGTGGCCGACTCCTCCCAACTGAGTTTACTGCTGATCAATGATGGGCAGGATTTACCAAAAATGTTGTTTGATGAAATGCTGGCTACTCTTTATGCCGGCGATGATGCGATTACACCTCTTTTGTGTGTGGGCATTCATTGTGCACCAGATCGTAAAATGGAATATGGTGTTGCCGGGCATGAAGATTTTTTGGGCAGGGGTGCCAATGCGGGATTATTTACGTTGTTTGTTTTTAAAGAATTGCTGCCGTTCATACGCAAAACCTATGCGGTCTCTTCGTTTAAAGAAAAAGCTTTTGCTGGTTTTTCTCTCGGAGGATTGATGGCATTAGATATTGTTTGGAACCATCCGGCAGAGTTTTCTAAAGTAGGTGTTTTTTCCGGCTCACTTTGGTGGCGAAATATTGATCAATCTGATGAATTGTATGATGATGATAAACATCGCATCATACACCAGCAAATACGAAATGGAAGTTATTTCCCCTGGTTGAAATTCTTTTTTCAATGCGGTAATATGGATGAAACAAAAGACCGAAACAATAATGGCATTATTGATTCAATAGATGATACTCTCGACCTGATCAAAGAATTGGAGGCAAAGGGATACAAAGAAGAAAAAGATATTAAGTATCTGGAAATGAAAGATGGCCGGCATGATGTAGCTACCTGGGGCAGGGCCATGCCTGCTTTTTTAAAATGGGGCTGGGGTATAAAGCAACAAGCCGATTAATCAACCTGCACTATATTTTAGGGTCAACATAAAAAAACCTCCCGATTTAAATCGGGAGGTTTTTTTATGAGTTATTAAGTAAGTCTTAATTGAATAAGTAACGAAGACCAAACTGAACAGAGTAAGTAGAAGCAATGCTTACATTATCTCTAAATGTTCTTGTTACAATTTGATTATTTGCAGTTGCCAATCTGAATTGAGGTATAACTGCACCACCCGGAACCAATGAATTCTGATTTTGCGGTAATAAAATCTGGCTGGCGTTAATTGTTTTTAATTTACCCCAGCTTGGGTTTAGCATATTACCAAAGTTGAAGATATCGGCTGTAAACTGAAGCGTATTGCGATTCTTGCCTGTTTTTACAAAAATATCCTGCATAAACTTCAAGTCAACTCTGTTAAGCCATGGAAGTTGTGCACCATTACGTTCTGCATATTGACCTCTATGACCTTTAAGGTATTTATCCTGCATGATATATGATTCAAACAAGTTGCGTTGCGCAGTCTGATCGTAAACAACACCACTAACGGTCTGGCTGCTAAATTGCATTTGCTGAACTTCACCGGCTGTAGGAATGTAAATAAGGTCGTTACCATTTACACCATCTCTGTTAAAATCTCCATTGTAAGTGTACGAGAATCTGCCGTTGATAGAGCCATTATAAAATAACGAAATAGTTGTAGCAAGGAATTTGAAATATTCTTTACGGTAAGATAACATTGCTACTACGTTGTCTGGGACTACAAATCCTGAATGAGAAAGTTGTGGAGTATTTAAACCAAATACTTGTTGTGTGCCCTGGTATGCACCCAAGGGCTGGTCGCCACCACCATCATGTAAATTACCAGCAATAGATTTAGTATAGGCAACAGAAGCCATAAAACCTTTGCTGAATGGTTTTTCTATTCTTGCAGTGATAGAAAAATAATAGCCTTTGTTACCATTATCAATAATAGTAGGAACAAACTGGCTATTACCGCCTGGTACAAAAACACCTGCAGGATTCAACGTATTGATAAATCTTGTCTGAACTGATGAACCATAAATAGGTCTGTTATCAGGATAACCAGATACATTTAAGTTTTGCGGAGCTATATAGTTCGGGCTTCTAAAGAAAGCTGTATTTAAGTCTTTATTATAAATTGCCTCAACAGATGCTACCATACCCCATGGTAATTTAGTATCCATTGCCAAACTTGTTTTCCAGGTTTGTGGGTTTCTGAAACTTTCAGTTAAAGCTGTTACCGAAGCAGGAACTATTGTTCCGGCCACAGGTACTGACCCTGGGCGATAAGCTGCAGGATCCGGGTTAAATGGACCAGGTGTTGCAACACCGGATAATGCACCAGTTGATGTATACCTGTTAAATGCCTGGGTAATTTGAAGCATTCCATTATCACCTGATTGGCTAACTATCCATACAAATGGAATTTTTCCGGTGAAGATGCCTGAACCACCACGAATTTGTAATGAACGGTCGCCATACAAATCCCAGTTAAAGGCAACTCTTGGAGACCACATCAATCTTTTACCAGGTAGAATACCAGTATTTACTTTTTCTCCACCTTCAAAATTTTGAGCTAATACAAGTGGGTGAGTTAACACCTGAGGTACACCTGGATAGGTTGGTAAATCAATTCTTAAACCAACAGTTAACTTGAAATCTTTGTTTATTGAAATTTCATCCTGCCCATATACAGAGTATTGTCTGAATTTAAAGGCAGAAAAAGCAGGAGCAAAATTCTTAGATAATGAATACGTTAATGCATAGTCTGTAGGAAGAGCTCTTAAAGCCGGGTTTGGATTTAATGCACTTTCAAAATCAGCCCATGTTGCAAAACGATAATAGCTGGTTGCAAAACGCTGGAAACCGTTGATCGTTTGGCTTTCATCAAACTGGAAACCAACTGTCCAGCTATGCTTATTTGTTTTCCAGGTAAGGTTATCAACTAATGAATACATTTTTACCTGGCGAAGGTTACCGAAACTAAAAGGTTCATAACCAAATGAAGTATAAACTGCACCAACACCACTACCTGCTTGTGGAACAACACCACCACCTGTACTCATGATATCAACAAATGGAAATATCTGGCTATCCGATTCACGGGAGTCATTCTGGTAAGTATAGGTAGCTCTTACTGTGTTAGACAACTTTCCGAAAGTTGAGTTCAATTCTCCAGCGAATGAATAGAAATTAGCACCCTGGAAATAGTTTGAATTTTTAAAATGTAAAGCCGTACCAGCAGTTCTGGTAGCTGTACTACCAGCCACCGTACCCAAACCTCCAACAGAAGTACTTGGACCGTTTGGTTCTCCACCTTCTACCTGGCTATAGCGTAAGTTAAGACGGTGCTTATTGCTGATATTCCAGTCAATACGGGCCATTATCTTCTTTCTTTCAATATCCGGCGTATAATTGTCAAAAGGACCTGTTACATAACCATAATTGTTAAGCAGGTAATTACTGATATAAGTTAATGAGTCTGCTGTTGGTCTTTTAATATTGGGGCTGCTTCCATAAGGAGCGGCCGCTGTTGCAGCAGGGTTAGGTTGTATTGAACGGGGTTGTTTTTCAGTTTCATAGTTTATGAAGAAAAACAATTTGTTTTTGATGATCGGCCCACCAATACGAACACCTTTTTGATTGAACTCTTCAGGGGGTCTGTCAAAATAAGTATTCTCAACTCTTCTTCCACGTTGTTTTTCTGTTCTGAAATAATTGTAAACGGATCCGGTAATTGTATTAGTTCCTGAACGGGTTACCGCATTGATAGCACTACCAATGAACCCTGTCTGGCGAATATCATATGGAGTGATGTTTACTGAAATCTCATCTAATGCATCCAGCGAAATTGGAGCACCTCCCGCAGGAAGGTTACCACCAATACCGAAACTGTTATTAAAATCAGCACCATCAATAGTAAAGTTATTCTGACGGAAGTTACCGCCACCAATTGACTGCCCATTACCTTGTGGAGTAGCACGGGTAAGATCGTTTATACTTCTTGAAATAGTTGGCAACTGATTAATCTGACGTTGATTAATATTAGTAACCGCCCCTGTTCTATTGGCATTTAATATATTGCTTCTTCTGGCAGTTGTTATTAAAACGTTTTCTAATGTTCCTTCTATTTTCCTCAACACAGAGTTAATAGTAAAGGCTTCTGACAATTGCAGGTAAATATTTTCAAATTTTTCTGGCTCATGTCCTACAAAACTTATCTCAATCAGGTAAGGACCACCAACCCGCATGTTCTGGATGTTTATAGATCCCCCACTTCTGGAAATAGATGTGTACTTAGTTCCGGAGGGAACATGCGTAGCAACGATAGTTGCTCCCACCAGCGGGTCGTCCGTGGTGCTTTTTACAGTTCCTACTACAGCGGAAGTAGTTATCTGACCAAATAACAAAGGACTGGCTATTAAAGCCAAAGCAAAGAAAAAGAGTATTCTCTTAAGCATATAGTTTGATTTTCGGTTGCAAAGAAAGGGAATATTTCCTAATTAAATATAGGCAAATATTAACATTCTATTATTGAAAAATAAGCCTTTACAATGACAGTGGAAGGGCTCTTTTAGCTGCCTCTTTATTACAGAACATTAGCTGCCGTTTCTTTGTTCTATTTTTGCAAAAAAAAGTTGGTATGTTAGATACTATTGAAAGTGCTATTGAGGATATTAAAATAGGCAAACTGGTAATTGTGGTAGATGATGAAGACCGTGAAAATGAGGGTGATTTTATTACAGCAGCCCGTAATGTAACACCAGAAGTCATCAATTTTATGGCAAAACATGGGCGGGGCCTGATTTGTGCGCCATTGCCGGAAGATCGCTGTGATGAATTGTTACTGGAGCAAATGGTTAATAATAACACCGCCTTGCATGAAACTGCTTTTACGGTTTCAGTGGATTTGCTGGGTTTTGGTTGTACCACGGGTATTTCTGCCCACGATAGGGCTAAAACAGTTCAGGCATTGATTGACCCGACTACTAATCCGGCTGATCTAGGCCGCCCCGGTCATATTTTCCCTTTACGGGCAAAAAAAGGTGGTGTATTACGCCGGGCCGGACATACAGAAGCAGTAGTTGACCTGGCAAGATTAGCCGGTTTTGAACCGGGGGGTGTATTGGTTGAAATAATGAACGAAGATGGTTCTATGGCCCGGCTGCCCGAATTGCTAGAAGTAGCTAAGAAATTTGATTTTAAAATCATTTCCATTAAAGACCTGATTGAGTACCGGCTTAAAAGAGATTCGCTGATCGAAGAAATTGTTCGGGTGGATATGCCGACTAAATATGGCGACTTTCAATTGGTGGCATTTAAAGAAAAGAATTCTACGAACGAACACCTTGCATTAATAAAAGGTACCTGGGAAAAAGATGAAGCGGTGTTGACAAGAGTTCACTCATCCTGCTTTACGGGTGATATTCTTGGTTCGCTGCGTTGTGATTGTGGCGAACAATTACATAAGGCAATGAAGATGGTACAGGCAGAAGGTAAAGGAGTGATATTATATATGAACCAGGAAGGAAGAGGTATTGGGTTATTGAATAAACTAAAAGCTTATCGTTTACAGGAACAGGGAATGGATACGGTAGAGGCCAACCTCCATTTGGGTTTTCAAATGGATCAACGGGATTATGGTTTGGGTGCACAGATACTTCGTCAATTAGGAGTTACCAAACTAAGACTGATGACCAATAACCCGAAAAAAAGAGTGGGTCTTATTGGGTATGGGTTAGAAATTGTTGAAAACATTCCTATTGAAGTATTTCCTAATCCTCACAATGAAAAATACCTGCTTACAAAAAGAGATAAGCTGGGGCATGAGATTTTGGATGATGAGTAGATGAAAATAATTTCAGACCTACTTTTATGGTTGTAGTGGCGGATTCAAAAAGTGTGAACAGACCTGATTAATTTAAATCTGGCTCGTCCTCTTTCTTTACAGCTGGCAATACTTCCGGCGTTGCTAATATTGTTATTGCCGTTGGGGTAGAGGGTGGTGGTACTACGGGTAACTTTTTCTTCTTCCTGAAAATGTCGCTTAACTTATCAAAGTCTTTTCGGAAGTTGATGCTGCCGCCATATCTTCTTGCTTTACCTAATCCACCACTTGTTGTAAGATAATCTGCATTTTCTCTATAAAAGAAAGCTGCACGGATACTACCACTCTGATTAATGAGCCATTCCAATGTTACATCAGGCAGTAGTTGTATGCTTTGCTGAATATTTGCCTGTTGCTGCAATGGCGCATCCAAACCAACACCCGTAGATATTATAAACCGATTATTAAAGAAAGAACGGCCGATGGAGAAATTTACATTGCTTCCCAGATTAAGGGCAGTACTATTATTTTGGTCAATTATATTCCTGTTATAAATAGTGGTGTTAAGACTTATATTGTATTTATCATTTTTCAAAAGTCCGCCCAGTATCTTATTCAATTCTTCGCTTAATACATTTAGAAAAATTCCAGATACCGTATTTAATACAAGGCCTTGTCCTGATACATCATTTCCCAGCAATGAATTATCGCTTGGCGCAAAACTATTAAATACAATCAGGTAGGTAGCTTGCTTGGTAATTTCAGTAGTGTTCTTTTGCAACTGCTGTACAATCAATGCCAGCTCAGGATCTGTTACAGCAACACTTGTGTTAGGAAAATCCAGCGAAAATTCAATTTTCGGTGTAAACAACTTTTCAGAAAGCTTAGCCACCACATATACATCACCTCTTGCATTGGAAGCTCCGGAACTTATTTGTTTTAATCTGGCGAGTGGTGCAAAGCTTACCCTTTCTGCTTTGTATAAGGCTTCAAATTTTATATTGGCATCCATCGGGTCGCCATTCCATTCAATGTAATTTTCAGCATCCTTCCGCAATTCAAACGGCTTTTTAAAAAAGGATTGAAATGTAAAGAGATAGTTTCCTTCTTCAATATCAAAACGGCCTCTCAGGGTTAATGGTTCAGTAGTACCGGAGCGGATGTTTAATGTACCTGAACCTTTTCCTTTTATTTCATCACCTGTCAGCTCATCCAATATCACTTTTACCGTAACCATCGGGTTGGCAGTAATGTCCACATCGTACACAATATTGGTAGCGTTTTTGGTGAAATCACTATCTGTCATCTCCCGTCCATATTTTCTTTCTACCAGGAAGTCGGCAATGCCGGATTCTCTTCCTGAAGCGGCAGGTAGTGTTATACTGCTGCTATCTGTTGTTGATGCACTGGCATCAATCTTCATATACATATTGGATTGCGGACCTAGTAAGGAAAGTGAACCTGTTCCTTTTACATTACCAAAGAACTGCTTATTGTCTTTATAAGTTGTGTTCAATAATTGCACAGGCAGGTTATCAGCTTCGCTGGTGGTATTGGGTTTTCGGGTTGATACATCAAGGTTATAAAACATGTTTTTAAATGATTCATGTTCTATACCACCCCGTAAATAAAGTGGATTGCCGGTAACCGTATCAGTTAGTACAAAGCCATCCATATTAATTTCAGTAGGAGACAGTTCAATATCTGTGTCCTGTATTCTATAAAAACATTGAGTAAAAATTACCCGTAGCCCCGCATCTTTCAATCTTCCTTTTCCGGTAACACTCAGGTTTTTAAATTCACCGGCCACGGTTACATCACCGGTTAAATAGCCTTGCATGTCAGTGAAGAGAGTGCCAAGAAAACGTTCCAATATGCCGATTTCAAAATTTCTTGCTTTGAGTGCAATCAAATTATCCTTTGCCCGGTCGCCAAAAAATATGGTAGCATCAAAACCAAGATAGTTTTCCTGGTTAATGGTATTGCCTTTTATTTTTAATTCTTTTGATATGTTATCGTATGACAGCGAAGTTTTCAATTCTCCCAATGAATCATTATCCAATCGCAAATATTGAGTTTGAATATCGTCTGAATAAATTTTGATATTGCCTGTTGGATCCTCTACTGATATATTACCAGTTAATAAACCTTCCAACCTGTTTTTAGGCATAAAGAACGGCGCAAAGTCGTTGAGGTTTAGTTTTGTCAGTTCTACTTTTAGATCGTTCCAGTTACCAATAGTGGATGGCTGGGTTTTCATTACTATTTTTTGTTCTCCTTCACTTAATACTAATTGTCCGCTTGCCGGGTTGTTTCTTCTGAAAATTAATTCACCTGTTTCATCAATGGTCCATAGCTTACCATTCACCGTAAACGAAGAAGGATCGAATTCAATTTTTACTCCATCATTATAGGTAAGTACCAAGGCATTGAGGTTGGCTTTTTCTACGGTTTGGTTAGCACCGGAGATAATAGAAACTCTTGATGAATCGTTATGAGCATTTACTTTAAATAGTGCTAACGGAATATTAAGGCTGTCATTGATCTGTATATTTCTTGTTCTGCCTAGTAATACAAGACTGTCTGCAGTGCCTTTGGCAATCAGCTTTACATCATCAAAATTATATTGCTTGTATTTGAATTGTGGAATGTCCGCTGTAACATCAATTGTATGATTGTCTAAGTGCAACTGCCCTTCCAAATGGCTGTTATTGAAACCAGCTAAGCTGCTATCTATCAATTTTAAATATTCATCTACATAATAGGTGGTAATATCAAATTTGAAATCCTGATCGGCAGGATAGCGGCGGGGAGCATCTATATAGGACGGGTAATATTTGTTCAATAAAAATGTAAATGCATCAGGTAGTTCTCTCAACCGGTAATTGCCGCTAACACTTGCTTTAAATTCGTTTGATACAGCCGTTAAAATTTTTGCACTATCTACATAAGCTGCTGTTACAATCAACGAATCAAAAGGAAGACGGTTGCCATCTTTTGTAAGTTCAGCATCTGTAATACGGGCAGTACCTAAAAAATTATCAATATTGGCACTGGTAAAATTGAAATTCAATTTTCCCCTGAAGCCAATGCTGTCTTTTGTAAGTTTTAAATTTTTAAAATTGATGGTTGCAACATCTGCAATAAGATTGAAGCGGGGGGTGCGGCTATTAAAATCGATAACACCATTTAGATCAAGATTTGCATTTTCATCCCGAATGGCGGCAAAGCCTTCAAATAGTTTTTTATCCAGACGGCCTTTTACAGAAATGTTTTCATAACGATAGTTTTTATAGTCGGCAAAATTGATGGTTCCATCAATTAATGTATTCCGGCTTTTTTCATCAAAACCTTTGCCTTTTACAGTGCCGGTTAATGAAACATTTCCAATATCGCTATCGCCTAAAAATTCTCCTAACCTGAAATTGTCGGTGGCAATGGTGCCGGAATAAACCGGGTCCCGCCCCACAGGTAATTTCATATTTAAATCACTCCGGATAGTGCCCAAATTGGTTTGTATAGTACCAAAGGTTACAAAGTCACGAATAAAACCAGTGAAGCTTCCCCTGAAGTTTACGTATTGAATTTTTGCAAGGTCGGGTGATTTTATTTTTCGTAATGCTGGTATAAGAGTTACTGCATCACCATAGGTTGTTTTAAATTCGTTGGCCTTAAAATCAATAAAGGTTTGATTGATATCCGGCAAACCCGTCATGGTAACATCACCATTTAACAAGGTGTTGTTACCTGCTTTGATCAACAGGTCTCTTCCGATAAGATCATCTACGGTGCCCCTGAATTTCCCTTTGATGCTGATTTCCTTTTTCCAGGTGTTCATGGCCGGTGCAAAAAATGCTATATCATCACTATCAATGTATGAATCGTCAAAATTGGCCGACATTTTTACCTTGTGGATAAAATTGCCCATATCGCTGATATCGTTATACGACATCGAAAAATAATTACGTAGCGTACTTCTGTTCGTAGCCAGGTCCAGGTTGTTAAAGAACATTCCCTGCGGTGTCATTTTTACATCAGCCGATAGGTTTTTTACTTCAAATCCACTACGTTCTTTAGCCGATAGTTTCAGTTTGGCAAATACCGTATCGCCAATAAAACTGGAATTATTAAAATCACCATTGATCTCTGTAAATAAAATATGCTTGCCATCAAACTGGGCAAGTGCTGGTGTAGTAACTCCTTTATCAGTTTTAAATGTACCGTTAATGATCTTCAGGCTGCCCACTTTTACCAATGTTTGGGCCTGGTTCCATCTAACAGGAGTAGGTTCTCCCTCATCAACTGCAATAGTACTTTTTGGTTTACGACCTGCATAACTGCTTATTGCAATAATGGGCTCTCTAAGAACTAATGAATTTATTTCATAACGACTGCCCGATAAACTCAAACTATCTGCATCAAGGTTTAGTTCCTTTAACTGCACAGACATATCCTCACCAAACCAGCCATCTTTTTTTATAAAACGTACATTCTTGAACTCTACTTTTTTAAGGTTGAGTTGTAGGCCGGCTTTCTTTTTTGGCTTACCGGTAGAAGGAGAGGAGAAATAATCGAACAGAAACTGCTGGCTCCATACAGAATCAGTTCGCTGAAATTTGATAATGGCATTCTCCAGCCCTACGTATTTTAACTCGGCTTCTTTTTTAAAAATGAACCAATCGGTGATCCGCACTTTCATATCGCCGGCATACAAAAGGGTATCACCTTTCTGGTCTTCGATCAGTACCCCTTCCAGGTGCATATTGTTGAGGAGGGAGAAGCTTACATGGTTGATGGAAACTTTGGTTTGCAGGTCCTTGGATAGTCGCTTGGTTACCTGCCGGGCAATAAAATTTTGACCAAAGGGAGTATTGATAAAAATGTACACTGCCAGAATAAGGAATAGCAACGACAGCAAAAACCATTTCAATATTTTTTTAAAACGCTTCAGTCCCCTTTGATTTAGGTGTAAAAGTATGCAATAGAATCCTTTAGGCAAATTCAATACCAAAGAAGAACTGCCCGGTAATTAGGTTGCCGGTATGCTTCAAAAACTGTACGAGAGGTAATTGGGAGCTGATTTTTAGCTTTTATTTCTGGAAGGGAGAGTATTATTGAACCGTATAAAATGTAGTATGATTTTTTACACAGTTCATATTGTACGTTCGCTTTTCTACTTGTCGGACACTTCTTTTGCAAATATT
Organism: Bacteroidia bacterium Ga0077558; assembly: GCA_001464625.1. GTDB lineage: Bacteria > Bacteroidota > Bacteroidia > Chitinophagales > Chitinophagaceae > JJ008. Next base: position 15,232 of record LNFJ01000100.1, read on the forward strand.
ACAAAATCTGATTCTGTTTTAAAACTTGTTTTGGGAACATTTGATGATTTAATAATTACTGCCCTACAATTTTTGTTGTAAAATTTATCAAAAACGCTTTTTTCTTTATAGCCGTATTCTACAACTTCATTTGGATTTGGGTTATCGGTGCTGATAAAGTCTTTGTAAATGGTTGATATGTTTAAAATTTCTCCGTTGAAAAAATCACTTTGCTTCAATGCAACTGTCAAGGATGTTGAATTGTTATACCTTGTATGTGCTAAGCCGAAAAAGCCAATAAATTTTGTTATACTTTTTTCAGTTATGATTTGTTTGATATTTTCCAACCAAATTTTATTTCTCTGGTTAAGAGATAAATTAGGGGAAGCTTTATTAGATATTGCATTGTAAATGATTTTGTAATTGTCGCCATATAAAGTTTTAAAATCATTTTGATACGTCTGAAATGTTGAGCTTAATTTTGATACCTCTTTTTTAAATTCTTTGTCGCCGAAAAATAAATTTCTGTTTCTGTTTAGAGTTTGAATGTCTTCAAATGTTTTTTGTAGGTGAATTGGTATCGCAACATTAGGCTGAATTGCCTTTTCAAATAATTTAAAAATTTCTTTTCTTTCAAAGTCAAGGCCGTAGATTACAATTTTTACACTGTCTGGTAGAAGTTTGTTGTAATTGTAAAGGTCGTTCCAAAATTCTTTGTAGTGTCCCCACAAATATGGCAAGGAATTGTTTTTGAGTATGGTTGTGTCGCCTGATAATAAGTATCTATTAAAAAAATATGCAGCAGAAAATCCTATTTCAAAAAAAACGTCTTTTATACCGTATTTTGAATTAAGATGCTTAATAAAGTTGAACTTGAATTCAGGTTCAAAGTTAATTGTGTGACTTTCTCCTAAAAAAAAGGCACTATAACTTGATGGTTCAATAATTTCTTCAATACTTTTTTGGTTGTAAAGTATTTTATTAGAATTTGGAATAAAGTCAATTGGGCAATTGTCCTGCCCAAAGGCTTTGAACGAGTAGAGAATTGTTAGAAAAAAAAATAAGCGTTTCAAATTAACGGAATGTCTGTTTAAAGTGTCGTACAACGGCGACGGCTTGGCGATGGCAGGGAATTTTATAACTGTCTGCCCGTAACCGCAGCCGATTGAAAAACTGAAGTTGAAGTTACAAACAAAAGTTGATAGATATTCTTCTGCCCGAACTGAAGTTGATAGCAAGGTGAAGATGATGTTTCATTGTCAAGCCCTGCTATTGCCAAACCGAATGTTGTGCACAGTTATTACTTGTCAATTTTTCCCTCTTCAACTAATTGATGTCTTTTAAAAACTAATTCTCTACCACCTTTTCCATTTGAATTGAAATGTAAAATCCTGCCATTGCCATTTTTGAGTTTATAGCTTTTTAATTCTTTTCCTTCAATGTTAAAGACCTTGTCACAGCTAACTCCTTTTTTGTCGTGATATGAAATTGCATAATTCAAATTACCATTTTGAAAATAATATTTGAAAACTAATTCAAACTTACTTTTCACAAACTTTTCAAGTTTAATTTTCCCGTTAGCAAAAAACACCCTTTCGCTTCCATTGAATTCACCTTTTTGTAATAAAAGTTCTCTTTCCTTTTTTCCTGACTGATTAAATTCTTCAATTACTTGGTTTTTAGTGTTAAGCTGTCGACAAAGATTGCCGTTGGAATAATAGGATGTTCTATTTAGGAAATGAGAGTTGTACAATTTGTTTCTTTCAAGTATTTCTTTTTCTTGCGAAGAGGAAAAAACAGTTTCAACATTTTGCAAATAGTCAACACCCGTCACCTTATTACTTATAAAAGACTGTCTAAGTTTTTCTGAAATAAAGAAATCATTTTGCCACTTGTTTACCTTGAAGATGTCAAAGTTTAGATTACTTTTGTTGTTATAATAAATGAGATTGGTAAATCTTTGATAAGCCTGATTGAGTTCTTTTTCAAAGTTTTCCTTTGTTTTAAAAATTGTCGCCCACTTTTCTTCCTTTTCAAAAAACCTAAGTGTGAATTTACTTTTGGTGTAATCAGTAAAATCATACTTGTCTTTAAAAAAATACAGAATAACATAAGGATATTTTTTATCGCCTTGTCTAACTATGCATTTAAATTGTCTGTTAGGCGGGAGATTAAAATTTTCAATTAGTTTTATAGCTTTCTCTGAGACAATAAAGAAATCACTGTTAAATGATAGGAAGTCCGTCAATTTTGAACTTTTACGAATAATAAAGTCTTGTATGTTCGGAGTATAGCTACTGTCAGTTTCAAGATTGGTTATGTTTAAAATTGAGGATTTTGCATCATAATCATAACCCTTTGCTAAACCTTCAATTTGAGGATAGTTGCCACCTATCTCTGAAATTTCCGTTGAGTTTGTTATGTTGAGGAAGTCGGTCATATAATTGTGCACAACGTATGTATTGTCGAATATACGAACTATGTATTTTTTGAGTGCTCAAATATTGTTACTTTGATTATCAGTATTTTAATTGGGTTTATGCAAGATTTTGGAGAAACATAAAAGTTGCGACAATACAACTTCCATAAGCAACTGCTTGAGTAAATCAAGGGTTACAATCAATACAAAACTTAAAAATCAGGGATGGGGAATTACTCTTTATTCCTCGTATCAATTACAATTTTCTTTCTGCTTAAAAATTTTCCAATAGAAAGTCCGAACACCCGGTGTTTGATCTGGGGTCCGAAATCAGCATTGTTGATGCTGGCAAGGCCATGAGTATATTGCGCAGCGATGATAAAACCGCCACTGGTTTCATACCCTAATTGTAAATGCGCATTGGCAGAGTAGCGGCCATAATCACCATAACTAAATTTCATATTGCGGCTTGTAGAGTTTGATGATGTACGACTATTGAAGGTTTCTTTTCCAAACAATTGAAAATCTAACCCGGGCCCGGCTTTTATGAATACATGTCCGGGTTCGTTGCTAAAATCATATTGCAGTAAAGCTGCCATTTCAAATGTGTGGATGGTGGTATTATTATCCGCTGCATCAGCATCAGGCAGCAAAACAAATTGTGTGAAATTTACTTTGTAACCTTTCATGCTGTAAAACACCGCCGGTGCAAACGACAGCTTGCCTTCAAATGCAACTTTGGCACCTACACCTGCCTGGAAACCGTATTTCATTTTAGTGTCTTGTTTTACTCCTTGTACGGAATAATTGGCAGTACTGGCTTGCGGGCCGGCAAAAATATTGAACTGTACCTGGCTGTTGGCACATAAGGTCGTCAAAAGGGTAGCGAAACACAATAGCAAAAATTTCATATACTAATTTGAAAGTGAATAATCCTGAAAAGGTTTTAGGAAGGATAGCACAGCTATTAGATAGCAGGCAAAGTGGATGAGGGCGCAAATTAGATTAAAATTTCCGGTAATGCAAGCTGTTTAAAAGCTCTTTGCAGGGTCTTTTACCTGCTCACCACTGTTATACGCTGAGGAGCTGCCTTTTGGAATGGAGAGGTTTTTCCAGTTTTTTGCTTTAATGGTTTTGGCAATATGTACTATCTGCCCCACATGGTAGGGATAATGTGCCAGTTGACGGTTTATGGCATCAATAACGGTCAAGGGTTCCTGGCGAATGGTAACCGTTTTTTTCAGATCTTTTTTCTTGAGCGATGCAAGTGCATCCAACAAACAAGTCCATCCTTTTTCCCAAAGTTCTATCAGTTGGGCTTTGCTGTAATTATGTATTTCAAATTCATCATCCCGCATCCGCCATTCTTTTTCCCCATCTTCCGTTAAAAAATTGGTCCAGCGGCTTAGCATATTACCTGCCATATGCTGTATCACAATAGCGATACTATTTGTTTCATCGTTCGATTGATAATGAAATTCCCATTCGTTTAATTGCTCAAAGGTTTTATCGCCGAGGTCTTTATAATACTTTAACCGGCGGGTTGCAGTTTGTAAAAATTCTTTTCCGAAAGACATGATAAAAGTTTGTTGTTGGTTTCACTAAAGTAAAAAATATTTATTGTTTTAATACGTGTAATCAGTGAGACAATTATGTGTTAACACGATAACTCCGAACTTCAAACTAAAAACTCCGAACTAATCAAAATCCTTCCGCTCCATCATCACCTCTGTTATCGGCTACAGCTTCAAACTTTCCATTTGGTAACACTCTTATTATTTCTGTTCTGCCAATGGCACCTCTTTCTCTTGTGGCGTAACCCATTTTTATTAATGCATCTTTGGTACTAGTTGGAAAACCTCTTTCTAAATGTAATGTATCGGGTAACCATTGATGATGAAATTTTGGTTTGTACACGGCATCTTCTGCACTCATATTAAACTCCAGTATGTTAACCAATGTTTGAAATACTTGCGTAGGAATGGTAGTGCCGCCGGGTGTTCCTACTACGATGTAGGGCTTATTATCTTTTAATACAATAGTTGGTGTCATTGAACTCAACATTCTTTTGCCCGGCATAATTGCATTGGCTTCGCCACCAATGGCACCGTACATATTAGGTACGCCGGGTTTTATACTGAAATCGTCCATTTCATCATTCAGAAAAAAACCTGCACCACCGATCACCGTTCTGCTTCCGTAAGAATTATTCAACGTAGTGGTAACGGATACAGCATTTCCTTCTTTATCAATTACACTCAGGTGTGTGGTTTCTTCACTTTCTTTTCCGGTTAGTATTCGTGGTTTTATTTCTGTACTCGGAGTTGCTTTTGCAGGGTCATAGTTTTTCATTCTTTCCTGCAGGTACACATCACTGGAGATTTGTTGTACCGGCACTTTGTAAAAATCAGCATCGCCCATGTATTCGGCCCGGTCAGCATAAGCTCTTCTTGCTGCTTCTGTCATTAATTGTACGGCTGCTGTTGAATGAAAACCCATCGCACCAATATTTTTATTCTCGATCATCTTCATCATCTGGTGTACTAATAAACCACCGCTGCTAGGCATGGGCATACCAATTATTTTATAACCCTTGTACATAAAACTGTGCGGTTCTCTTGGCTTGGCGTTATAATTTTTTAAATCTTCATAGCTAATAATGCCGCCGCCACGTTTCATTTCTTCTACGATCAGCCTGGCTGTTTCACCTTCATAAAAACCAGCAGCACCTTTGTCTTTTATTCTTTTTAATGTATTTGCAAGATCGGTTTGTACCAATGTATCACCTTCATTCCATTTATCTTTTACAAACACCGGCATGATGGTGTTATATTTTTTCAGATCTTTTTGCAGGTTATTTAAGGAGCTGGCTTCTCGTTTTGTAATGACAAAACCTTTTTCTGCCAGATCAATAGCAGGCTGAATCAATTTTGCAAATGGAAGTTTTGTGTATTTACAAGATGTAAACAATCCGAAAACTGTTCCCGGTACACCACCAGCTAAATGTCCGTCCTGGCTTTTATCTGTTCGGGGAGTGCCATCTGCATCAATATACATATCACGGTGAGCTTTACCCGGTGCTTTTTCCCGGTAATCAATAGACACTTGTTCTCCATTGGCCAATCTCGCTACAAAAAACCCACCACCACCTAAATTCCCGGCATTCGGATACACCACTGCCAATGCAAGCTGGGTAGCAATGGCTGCATCAACCGCATTGCCACCTGCTTTTAAAATTTCAACACCAACTTTGCTTGCCAGTGGATGAGCAGAGACAACTGCACCATTTTCAGCCACTACTTTTTTTACAACGGTATAGTTATAAGGATTTATTACTATGGATGAACTACTGCTTTGACGGCTGTTATTACAGGCCATCAATAAAATAGCAGCAAAGAGAGAGGCGATTATTTTCTGCATATCAATCAGGAATTAATTGAAATAAAACTAATCAAATCTGTTGAGTTTGCCACTCTTGAAATATATGGTTTTTAAAATGTCCTTTGGTATCTTGCCACACTAAATGCTATTTACTATGAGTCGCAAAATTTTGTTTTTTGCCATTTTCAGTTGCTTGTTATTTTCTGTGCAGGCACAATTAAAATCACCAGAAGATTTTTTAGGGTATAAGATTGGCAGCCGCTATACTCCACATTGGAAGATTGTCAGCTACTTTAATCATGTCGCTGCAAATGCACCTTCAATGGTAAAACTGCAACAGTATGGTCAAACCAATGAAGGCCGTACCTTATTAGTAACTTATGTTAGCAGTGCAGAAAATATACAACGGCTTGATGCGATAAAAACGAACAACCTGCGATTGGCTAATCTTGCAAAAGATAAAGCAGCACCTATAGAAGAAAATGCACCGGCATTGGTGTGGATGAGTTATAACGTACATGGCAATGAAACTTCAAGCTCAGAAGCTGCATTGATGACGATCTGGGCGTTAGTAGATCCATCTAATTCTAAAACAAAAGAGTGGTTGAAAAATACGGTGGTGATCATAGACCCCTGTATTAATCCGGATGGCAGAGACAGATATGTAAACTGGTTCAATTCTGTGGTTGGGAAAAATACAAATCCATTAAGTATTTCCCGGGAACATAGAGAGCCATGGCCGGGTGGAAGAAGTAATCATTACAATTTTGATTTGAACAGGGACTGGGCTTGGCAAACACAAGTAGAAAGCCGCCAGCGGATTAAATTATATAATGAATGGATGCCACAAATTCATGTGGATTATCATGAGCAAGGTGCCAATCAGCCTTATTATTTTGCTCCGGCGGCGCAACCGTATCATGATGTAATTACACAATGGCAAAGAGATTTTCAGGTAACGATTGGTAAGAACCATGCAAAATATTTTGATGCAAATGGCTGGTTATATTTTACCAAAGAAGTATTCGATCTGTTATATCCTTCATATGGCGATACTTATCCAACATACAATGGTGCGATTGGCATGACCTATGAACAGGGCGGCGGTGGTGGAAGCGGAGCTGCTGTAATTAATGATGAAGGTGATACATTGACATTGATGGACAGAGCTACGCATCACTTTACAACTTCATTAAGTACTATCGAAATCTCATCCTTAAATGCCGGCAGATTAGTAAAAGAATTTAGAAAATATTTTAATGATGCCGTTTCATCTGGTGTAGGCGAATATAAATCTTACATCATAAAAAATAATGCAAAGGACAAAGAGAGAGTTGAATCATTATTGGAGTTGCTGAATAAAAATGGTATTCAATACACAACAGGGTCTGGTTCTGGCAAAGGGTTTAGCTATATCAATGGAAAGGAAGAATCTTTTTCATTAAATAATGACATTGTGATAAGTGCATTGCAACCAAGATCAGCCATGGTAAAAGCACTTTTTGAACCAAAAACAAAATTAGTTGATTCTGCTACTTACGATATTACCGCCTGGGCTTTGCCATATGCATATGGATTGGAAGGCTATGCAAGCCGGGAAAGAATTAGTGCAGGCGGTGCTGTAACCAATACTAAAGTAACCAATGCAGAAACCACTTATGGTTATGTGATACAATGGGGTGGATTACAAACCGTAAAAACCGTTGGGCATTTATTACAGAAAGGAATTTTGCTTCGCTATGCCGATCACCCGTTTGAAGTAAATGGAAATAAGTTTGAAAGAGGTTCTATCATTGTATTGAAGACAGCCAACAAATCGTTTGGCAATAACCTGTGGGCAGAAGTAAGAAAAATCGCCGATGCAAATAATACACAATTGTATCCAGTGTCGACCGGGTTTGTAGATAAAGGATTTGATTTTGGTAGTGGCAATGTTCATCCATTTAAAGCACCAAAAGTAGCCATGTTTACCGGCGAAGGAATCGGCTCCAATGCAGCCGGAGAGATATGGCATTTTATGGAGCAGCAGATCGATTATCCTGTTACGTTGATCAATGTAAATGATGCAGCCCGTATTGACTGGAGCACTATTGATGTAATGATCATGCCGGATGGTAACTATCGTTTTTTAAGTGATAAAGCTGCAACAGATGCTTTTAAAGCCTGGATCAATAAAGGAGGAAGAGTAGTGGCTATTGATGGTGCCGTAGGTGCTTTATCGAGAGCAGAGTTTGGAATTAAATTAAAGAAGTCTGATGATGAGAAAAAAGACGATAAAGCAACGTATGATGCATTAAGAAAATTTGAAGATAGAGAAAGAGATTATATTCCCAATATGACACCGGGCTCCATCTTTAAAGTGGAAATGGACAATACACATCCACTGGCTTACGGTTATCCCAACACCTATTATACATTAAAGATGGATGACAATGTATATGAGTTTATAAAAGATGGCTGGAATGTGGGTGTTATCAAAAAAGATAACCAGGTAGCCGGATTTGTTGGGTCGAAATTAAAAGATAGACTTAAAGATGGGGTGATATTTGGTGTGCAGGAAATGGGTAGCGGTGCTGTCACTTATATTACCGACAATGTGATGTTCCGTAATTTCTGGGAGAACGGAAAGCTGCTATTTTGTAATGCGATATTTTTTGTAGGTCAGTAAAGCGGGGTTCTAAAATATTTATAAGGCCGGTTGTTAAAGCCGGCCTTATTTATGTAAACGGTTTCTTTCGCTTTTTCAACATACAGTATATTCGCCTAATAAACCGACGTAATGAAGAAAGTTGTATTTGCATTTTTTATTCTTCTTTTATCTATCAGCGGCATTGTAAACGCCCAGGCTCCGCAAAGCTGGACTTCAGCTGACATGTATCTTGCTATCCGCAAATTAAATGTGCTGGGCTCTGTATTATATATTGCAGCGCATCCGGATGATGAGAATACGAGATTGATCACTTATTTATCTAAAGACAAATTATATCGTACCGGTTATTTATCATTGACCCGTGGTGATGGCGGACAAAACCTGATTGGCGATGAACAAGGCATTGAGTTGGGTTTAATAAGAACACAAGAATTATTATCTGCAAGAAGAATAGACGGCGGAGAACAATTCTTTACAAGAGCTTATGATTTTGGTTATTCAAAAACACCTGAAGAAACGTTTAAGAAATGGGATAGAGAAAAAATATTGAGTGATGTAGTGTGGGTGATACGAAAATTTCAACCAGATATAATTATTAATCGCTTTCCTGAAACAGGGGAAGGTGGACATGGTCATCATACCGCTTCCGGAATATTGGCGAACGAAGCCTTTGCAGCTGCAGCTGATCCCTCTCGTTTTGCGGAGCAATTGCAATACGTATCTGTATGGCAGGCAAAAAGAGTGTTGTGGAATACGTTCAATTTTGGCGGTAACAATACAACAAGCAATGATCAGTTTAAAGTGGATGTAGGTGGTTATAATCCGTTGTTGGGAAAAAGTTATGGAGAAATTGCAGCGGAAAGTCGTAGCCAGCATAAAAGCCAGGGCTTTGGTGTGCCGGCTTCAAGAGGAGAGTCGTTCGAATTTTTTAGAGCTACCAAAGGCGATCAGCCAAAAACTGATTTGATGGAAGCAATAGACCTGACCTGGAAAAGAGTACCGGGTGGAGAATCTATTGCAAAAATTGCAGATAGCATTACTGCTTCATTTGATCTGCTGCACCCGGAAAATTCGGTAGAAGGATTGGTGCGATTATATAAAGCAATCGGCAACTTGCCTGACGGCTATTGGAAAACACAAAAGCAAAGAGAAGTTTATACATTAATTGCACAATGCAGTGGTTTGTTTTTAGATGTAACCACTACGGAGCAATTTGCGGTGCAAACAGATTCTTTACGACTTAATTTTTCGTTCAATAATAGGTTGGGTACAGATGCCGTATTACAAAAAATTACCGTTGATAAATTTGATTCTGCTTTTATACAAGTATTAGGAAAAAATAGAAACCTGAATTTTTCAAAAACAGTTTTTGTTCCTGCAGATAAACCGATAACACAACCGTATTGGTTGGCCAAAAAAATGGAAGAAGGTTATTTTAATGTAACTGATCAGCTTTCTATCGGGCAGCCTGATGTTGATGCAGCCTATAATGCTTTTATAACGATACGAATATTCGGCGAACGGTTTACATTTATGCGGCCCATTCGCTATAAGTTTACTGATCCGGTACGGGGGGAATTGTATCAGCCATTAACCGTGTTGCCACCGGCATTAATAGAACCCGACGATAAAATAAAAATCTCCAAAGGTAATAATACATTCAGCGGAGTGTTGAATATTACCGGCAAGAAAAAAGGATTTCAAACTTTCTTGAATGATGTAGGAAGGCAGCACACAGATAAAGTAAAAGTTGATTATTCTCCTGATAAATTAAACTTTGATGAAAAGAATAAAGTGATCCCGGTAGCCTATACAATTGAGGCGGGTAGAGATAATGATTATTACTTTGCTATTGATGCTAATAACGGCAAAA
>LNFJ01000101.1 GCA_001464625.1 Bacteroidia bacterium Ga0077558
GCGATAGAAGGTTTTGTAAAAACTGATAATGGTAAAGTGGTAGTGTTTAAAACAACGGACTATTCAGTAGTTAAACAAGTAACCGTTGGTGCATTACCGGACATGATCACTTACACACATGATGGTAAATATATTCTTACTGCCAATGAAGGTGAGCCGAATGATAGTTATTCAATAGATCCTTTAGGTACTGTTTCTATTATTTCTGTATGGAATAACTATACCGTGAACACTATCGACTTTAGTGGTTTTGCCGGACAGGAAGCTGCACTAAAAATAAAAGGACTTCGCAAGTTTGGTCCGGGTGCCAGCTTTGCACAGGATATGGAACCAGAATACCTGACCATTTCGTATGATTCAAGAACGGCGTGGGTAACACTACAGGAAAATAATGCGATCGCTAAGATTGATATTCCATCCAAATCAATCACTAAACTATTTCCACTCGGTTTTAAAAACTATAATACCCCTTCCAATAAAATTGACCCAAGTGATAAAGATGGCGGACCCTTACAAAATGTATGGCCTGTAAAAGGAATGTACCAGCCAGATGCTATTGCGGTGTTAGAAGATCGGGGAATTCCTTTCTTATTTACCGCCAACGAAGGTGATGTGAGAGAGTGGCCGGCTTATGCAGAGAACAAACGCATTAAAGACCTTACCCTGGATGCAATTGCTTTTCCGGATGCTACCTTAAAACAAGATGCGAAATTGGGTCGCCTGAATGTTACGAATACATTGGGCGATACAGATGGCGATGGTGATTATGATGAAGTATATTCATTTGGTGCCCGTTCGTTTAGTGTATGGAATGGACTAAACGGAAATTTGGTTTTTGACAGTAAGAATGAACTGGAAAACAAATGTATTGCGGCCGGTATATATGATGATAACAGAAGCGATGATAAAGGGGTAGAGCCGGAAGGAATAACATTAGGATATGTTGGCAGAAAAGAAATTGCATTTGTAGGATTAGAAAGAGCTGATGCGGTGGCGATCTATGATGTGAGCAACCCGAACAATCCAAAGTTTATTAAACTATTGCCAGCAGGTGATGGCCCGGAAGGTTTGTTATTTATTCCATCCACCAAAAGCCCCTCTGGTAAAAGCTTGCTTGTTGTAAGCAGCGAAAATGATGGTACTATAAAAGTATACCAGGTAAATTAATTAAAGTTTGTTTGTTGCAAAAGCCCTTCTTACCAGAAGGGCTTTTTGTTTTTGTACTATTCCACGAACTATTTTGAGTGAGGAGGATTGGTTATCTTGCTTATCTCAAAAATTTACCGATGAAAAAACTGGTTAGTGTACTTATTTTTTTGGCGATGGCTGCTGGAGGTTTTTCGCAGGCTCTTTCTAAAACCGAGCAGCAATTAATAAATGCAGTAGAAGCGGATATGAAAGCCACCATTGAATTGCTGAAAGAATCAGTGAACATCAATAGTGGTACGTATAATATTGCCGGCGTAAAACAAGTTGGTGAATTATATGGCAAAGAATTATCCGCATTGGGTTTTACGGTGGAGTGGATCAGCTTGCCAGATTCATTAAAAAGAGCTGGTCATTTAGTGGCTTATCGCAAAGGAACGAAAGGGAAAAAATTGTTTTTGATCGGTCATTTAGATACCGTGTTTGAACCGGATATGCCGGCCAATCCATTTACCATGTTGAATGATAGCACGGCTACCGGGCAAGGTGTGCAGGATATGAAAGGTGGGGATGTGATGGTGATAGCTGCCTTGAAAGCGATGCATAAACATGGTTTACTGAATGATGTTAGCATCACGGTTTATTTTACGGGTGATGAAGAAAATGCTGGTCGCCCCAGAGATATAAGCCGTGGTGATTTTATAGAACGGGCCAAACAACATGATATCGCATTGGCATTTGAAGGCGGTAGTCTGAACCAGGTGGCTACGGCCCGCCGTGGTGCCAGCGAATGGACACTGGAGGTTGAAGGAAAGCAGGCACACTCATCGGGTGTATTTGGAACGGCGGGTTATGGTTCCATCTTTGAAGCATCCCGTATCATTAACGAGTTCAGGGAAAAATTAGGTAATGAACAATACCTGACATTTAATCCCGGTCTGTTTATCGGTGGATCGGAAGTAAATTATGATCATGAAAAACAACAGGGTGATGTAACAGGTAAAACGAATATTATATCTCCCCGTACCGTAGTAATAGGTGACTTACGTTTTTTAACCGAAGCACAAAAAGAAAAAGCAAGAGCTGCTATGAGGGCCATCGTTTCGAAAAGTTTAGCCGGTGCAAAAGCCTCTATAACTTTTAAAGATGGTATTCCTTCTATGCCGCCAACGGCTGGTAATGATGGGCTGGTAAAAATTTTGAATGCTGCTAATTTGGCGTTAGGTTTTGGCGAAGTGAAAGCTGGTAATCCGGGTGCAAGAGGAGCTGGTGATATTTCATATATCGCAGCGTATGTTGATTGTTTGGATGGATTGGGTGCAGCAGGCAGAGGTGCACATGCACCTGGAGAAGTTATTAATTTGAAAGAGTATCCGAAGTTGATAAAAAGAACGGCGTTATTTTTATATCGGTTGACCAAGTGATTTTTTCAAGCAAAGACACCAAGGTGCAAAGGCGCTAAGTTTAAGGTATTTGTTTGGCGGCTTTTTTTCTTTACGGCCCTGTCTGCCGTCAGGCAGGTTTGCGTGAGATGTATTTTCTATTCAATTATTCTTTAACAGTATTCTCTAACTCCAAAAATTGTTGATAAAGTTTTGTTGTGTATTCTCCGGGCTTTCCATCTCCCACTTGTTTACCATTTACTTTTACAATTGGAATAATTTTTTTGGTAGTGGCGGTTAAGAAAATTTCTTGGGCAGTGGCTAATTCTTCTACCGGAATATTTCTTTCTTCTATTGGCAGTATTTTATTGGCGAGAGCCAATACATTTTTTCGGGTGATGCCGGGTAGCATGTTGTATGCCGGTGTTGCTAATTTATTTTCATCAGTCACTATAAATATATTGCAGCGGGGAAATTCAGTGATGCTTTCTTTATTATAATACAATACATCGTTGGCTTGTTTTTCTTTTAGTAAAGGTTGTAACCATACCGCCATTAAATAGTTGATGCTTTTTATATGGGGCAATTCTCTTTGATGCTGATGGGTGATGATGGAAAACCCTTTTTCAAAATCTTCCTGCGTTGTTGTCTTTGCCGGATTAGAGGTAATGATTAGATTTGGTTCGGCCAATTGGTAGCCGTCGGCCGAATATCCACCGGTCAGCATTAACCGTATACCTGCTTCTGGAATGGTAGTTTGTTTTATTAACTCCTGTACAATACTTTTTATTTCCTCTCTGCTCTTATCCAATTTTAAATGCATAGCTGCGGCCGATGAATAAAATCGATCAAGATGATCGTCTATAAAAAGTGGAACACCGTTGATAGTTCTGAAAAAATCAAAGGCGGCATAACCCCGCTGAATTGACAGGTCTTTTACATGTAACAAGGATTCTTCATTCGTTACAAATTGGTTATTGATATAGGCTGCCATATTAATTATTACTGCGATTATATTTTTTTAATATCTCTTTCAATTTTTCTTTTGGTAAAGCTTCTATTATTCTTCCGTTTTTAACTTTCATCGTTTCTGCTGCCAATAATGAATTTATGATAGCTTCTTCGGTGGCTTCAATAGCTGCCATAAATAATGGCGACATGGCATCATTACTTAATACAGTTTGTGTGAGTTTTTCGCTGCTGTTGGATGGTATGCGCAAGGTACTATCTGTTGAAAATGCAATGATATAATCACCGCTGCCATTACTGGCAATACCGCCCGTTTTAGCGAGACCCATAAAAGCTCTTTTTGCCAGACGTTCCAAATTGCGGGCATCTAATGGCGCATCGGTTGCTACTATTATCATACAGCTTCCATCGGGTGTTTCATTCAACTGATCCTGCAAATAATATTTTTTTAATTCTTCTCCCACCGGTACTCCATCCACTTGTAATACGCCGCCAAAATTTGTTTGTACCAGCACACCCACTGTATAGCCCCCTGATCTTTTAGGTAATACTCTTGATGCTGTTCCGATACCGCCCTTAAAACCAAAACAAACAGTGCCGGTGCCTGCGCCAACATTTCCTTCTGCTATTTTTCCGGAAGCAGCATTATTAATTGCAGCAAATACATCCGCTTCTTTTACATGTCTTCCCCGAATATCATTGAGATAACCATCATTGGTTTCTCCGATTACTGCATTTACTGATTGTACATTTTCATTTCCTTTTTGTGATAGTGTATATCCTACCACTGCGTTCATCGCTGTGGCAACGCTTAATGTATTGGTAAGAATTATCGGAGATTCAATATTTCCTAATTCTTTTATTTGCGTGGTCCCGGCTAATTTTCCAAAGCCATTGCCGGTATAAACAGCAGCGGGCACTTTTTGCTGAAACAAGTTTCCGTTATGCGGTAAGATAGCCGTAACACCAGTTCGTATGGAGTCGGCTTTTATTATAGTTGTGTGCCCTACCATTACTCCGCTTACATCGGTAATGCTATTTGATTTTCCACTTTGCAGTACGCCGATGCGGATATTGAAGTTGGGTGCTTTTTCTTTTGTTTGAGCTACAAGCTGCAATGAAGTAAAACAAAGGATTAAGAATAATATATGCAGGCGCATTTTTTTCAGGCAAGATAGTATTTATCAGTGCAATTTTGATGGGTAAAAAAGCTCAGGTAAATATTGATAGCGGGTCAATCTGCCGGAAGCTGTTCAATGATCGTTGCCGTATGTATAGCAAAAAATTCTTTTACTCTATCCGGCAAATTATCGTTTGCTCTTACTACCAATAAAATCATTCCTTTTCGTTGTGCTATTATTTCTTTTACCACTTCACTAAAACCATCACCTCTCAATTCCATCGGGCCAATTTCATCTATTATTAACCAACCTTTTTTATCCATTGCGTCCCGTATGATAGCAATAGCCTGGTTGAAATTCCTTTCACTGAATGTAAATCGTCCTACTTTCAACACAGTTTCTTCTCCTTCTTTAGCCTCCATGGAAAATATTTGACGGTTGTGTGCATTCATAAACATTCGTTTACCATTTACAACCGGAGTAAGAATACCATATACATCTGTTCTTTTTTCAGACCAGTTTAGCAATGCTGTTGTCTTACCTGTTTGAATGGGGGCTGACAATATAAAAATTTGCTGTCCGTAGGATGGCTGAACCGTAAGAGCATTCGTTAATACCATTTTACTCCAGGTATTTATTCTTTTCCAGCCTTTACTGGCAGCTGATTGTTTCCAGCTTTGTGTGATCAGTTGTTGCGTTATGGGTAAGAGGCGTAATACTTCCTGTACTTCCTGCTGCGACCGGTTTTGTTCTTTTTGCAACCACTTATGCAGTAACTGTTTTAATAATGGGCCAATAATAAAAATCCATCCCAAAACAATAATGATGGAACGTAATAATATTTTCAATGAAATATGAGGAGGTAATAATGGCGAACCAATTTTAAAATATGATTGCACATACAATGCGATCAACAGGAGCCAAATAATGAGAAGACCTGTTTTTAAACGTTTACGTTTCCTTGTAACAGCAGGAGAAAATGTAGTGGCATCTTGCACAATGATATTATATTTATTCTCCCTGCGCCATTTCTCAATACGCTTTGGCAGCAGCGAAGCCCACCAGCCTATTACTATTCCTGTTATAAAATGCAAGGCCACATAGGCAGCAACAATCCATAAACTATAATTAGTAGTAACTTTTTGTTTCGTTAATCCATTAATAAAGTTGTTGATCACTTTCCATAGGTCGTTGCCATATACAATGGTGAGCACCAGAATGCGTTGCAAACCGGATTCCAGTAAACCCAGAACTGCTAACAGGATGCAGGAAAGTTTAAAATAACGTTTATTCCAAAATAATAATTCGCCTAACAGACCCTGGAAGAAAACAGCAATATATGCAGGGGGGGGTGCCTGCGGACTTAACATCATTTTAAATACAGCCACAATAATGGTGGCTTTAATAATAGCACCTTTAGTTGGTACATACCAGGCGATCAAACAAATACATACAATGGCACAACTACCAACTACTAAACCGGAGACCGGAATTTTAAATCCATGAATAATGCCGCCAAGCATCGCTTCACAGAGAACCCATAGTGCAATGAGGCGGTAATACACTTGTTTATTCATAGATATAGTTCGTCATAAGATGAGTGAAATTAATAAAGTCTGATAATTATAAGTTGGTGCTAATAAATGGTTGTGTACTTTCATTTTACTAACTTTAAAACACTAATTATAAAGATAGTTTGATACGATTTATTTTAAATGAAAAAACAATTGCAACCGACCTGCCGCCCGGTATGGTAATGCTTGACTTTATTCGCTACCATCAGCATTTAACCGGAACAAAGATTGGTTGCCGGGAAGGCGATTGTGGTGCCTGTACTATTTTGGTGGGAGAAATAGCAAATGGTGAGATGCATTATCAATCCATGACGAGCTGCTTAATGCCAATTGGTAATGCAGCCGGAAAACATATTGTAAGTATCGAAGGAATAAATTTTGCAGACAGCCTGAATCCGATACAACAAGCGATGGCCGATGAAGGTGCAACCCAATGTGGTTTTTGCACACCGGGGTTTGTAATGTCGCTGGCAGGTTATTGTTTGAGCAACAACGATGCTACGGTGATCTCATCCATAGATGGAAATATTTGTCGCTGCACAGGGTATAAACCAATTGAAAGAGCTACTGAAAAAATAGCATCCATAATGAAGGAAAGAACCCTTCGACAGGCTCAGTACGAAGATGCGATTACATATGCTACCAGAAAAAAAATATTGCCTGAGTATTTTAGTACTATAAAAGAGAAGCTGGTACTCATACGAAGAGAAGCACTTCAAAATCAAAGTTCCGAACTCAAAAATTTTCTCGTTGGAGGTGGTACCGATTTATATGTGCAGCAACATGCCACCATAACCAATGCCGACATTCGTTTTGTTTTTGATCATCCTGAACTCAACGGCATTAGCAAAGAAGGTAATAGATGTATTCTTGGTTCTTCTGTTACTGTTAGCGACTTGAAAGTCTCACCAATAATAAATGAAGCGTTTCCCGACTTTCAGCAGGTTGCTAAATTAATTTCCTCAACTCCCATAAGAAACATGGCAACGATAGCTGGAAACTTTATCAACGCTTCGCCTATTGGAGACTTCACCATTTTCTTTTTGGCGTTGGATGCCCAACTCATACTGTCAGACGGCAACTCAAAAAGAGAACTACCATTAAGAAAGTTATATAAGGGTTATAAGGCATTAGATAAAAAACCGGAAGAGCATATTGAACAGATATGGTTTGAATTACCGGAGAAAAACCATTATTTCCATTTTGAAAAAGTAAGCAAGCGAACTCATTTGGATATTGCCAGTGTAAACTCTGCTATTCATTTAAAAATGACCGGTGATAGTATTGAGCAAGCCAATCTTTCTGCCGGGGGAGTTGGACCAGTACCTATGTTTTTGCAAAAAACCTCTGATTTTTTAAGGGGTAAAAAGATTTCCGATGAAATAATTACAGAAGTAATCGAAATAATGAAAACAGAAATTTCCCCGATCAGTGATGCGAGGGGTTCGAAGGAATATAAAATATTGTTGTTGGGACAATTGATAAAGGCGCATTTTCTGAACGCTGATTTTTAAGATGGTTAAGATTTATTATGCGCTGCGTTAATCATCAAAACAATATGCATTCTATAATAAAATGAAAAATATAGATTCATACACTCATGTTCGTGGCGAGTCCGTTTACCTGGATGATATTCCATTGGTGAATGGAACACTGTTTGCGTCGGTGTTTGATTCGCCAGTGGCACATGGAAAAGTAAAATCGCTGCACATAGATGAGGCTATGAAAATGCCCGGCGTGGTACAAATTTTTACAGCCACTGATATTCCAGGAGAAAATCAAATTGGCGGCATAATCGCTGATGAAGAATTGTTAGCCTCTACCCATGTTCATTTTTGTGGAATGCCGGTAGCATTAGTAGTTGCTACATCTGATGAAGCTGCAAAAGCGGCAGTGAAGAAAATAAAAATGGAAGTAGGGCCATTACCTATTATTACTGACCCAAGAGAAGCGAAAGAAAAAAATGAATTAATTATTCCACCAAGAACATTTCAATTGGGTGATACAACTACAGCTTGGAGCAAATGCGATCATATTTTTGAGGGAAGTACTGAAACAAACGGGCAAGAACATTTATACATTGAAACACAAGGAGCTTATGCCGTGCCGCAGGAAAATTCGGCTATTCGTATTTATTCTTCTACACAAGGACCTACACAAGTACAACGAACAACGGCAAGAGTATTGAATATGCCGATGAATTTTATTGAAGTAGATACAACAAGGCTTGGTGGTGGCTTTGGTGGTAAAGAAGACCAGGCTACAACATGGGGAGTTCTTTGTGCATTGGCTGCTTTTCATTTAAAAAAGCCGGTAAAATATTCTTTGCATCGCATGGAAGATATGCGGATGACGGGTAAGCGGCATCCTTATTCCTCTGATTTTAAAATTGGGTTAGATAAAAATTATAAGATCATTGCTTACGAAGCAACATTTTATCAGAATGCAGGTGCGGCGGCTGATCTTTCTCCGGCAGTGATGGAAAGAACATTATTTCATTGTACTAATTCTTACTTCATTCCCAATGTAAAAGCAACGGCGTATAGTTGCAGAACTAATTTACCTCCTAATACAGCCTTTCGTGGTTTTGGCGGGCCGCAGGGAATGTTTGTGATCGAAGCAGCCATTGCTAAAGCAGCGGAGCAATTAAGTATCTCGCCAATTGTTATTCAGCAACAAAATTTATTGAAAACGGGTGACGAATTTCCTTATGGACAAATTGCACAAAGTGAAGCGAATGAATGTTGGGATAGAGCTGTTGAACTGTACGATCTCAACCAAATGCAACGGGATAGTGATGATTATAACAGCAAGAATAAATTATCTAAAAAAGGATTAGCCTTAATGCCGATTTGTTTTGGTATTTCATTTACGAAAACATTAATGAACCAGGCAAGAGCATTGGTGCATGTGTACACAGATGGAAGTGTTGGTATAAGCACTGCCGGAGTAGAGATGGGGCAGGGACTAAACACCAAAATATTACAGGTAGCCGCAGCTATATTCTCCATTAATCCAGACCGAATAAAAGTTAATACCACAAATACTTATCGGGTTGCTAATACTTCACCCACTGCTGCCAGTGCTTCTTCGGATTTAAATGGTAAAGCAACAGAAATTGCTTGCCTCGCAATTTTACATCGTTTAAAAGCAGTGGTGGCTGAAGAATTAAGTGTAGATGTAAAAAACGTAGAAGTAAAAGACGAATGGGTTTTTGTAAATGACAAGCAAACCGATTGGAGTTGGAATAAATTAGTACAAACTGCTTTTGTAAAAAGAGTCAGCCTTTCCGAACATGCCCATTATGCGCCACCGGGTATCTGGTTTGATGCAACAAAAGAAAAAGGACATCCCTTTACTTACCATGTATATGGAACTGCCATTACCACTGTAACGATAGATTGTATCCGTGGAATTTATGAAGTGGATGCAGTGAAAATTGTACATGATTTTGGTAAGAGCATGAATCCGATCATTGACATCGGGCAAGTAGAAGGTTCGTTGGTGCAAGGCATTGGCTGGATGACGATGGAAGAAATGCTCTACGATAAAGAAGGCAAATTAAAATCCAATGCGTTGAGCACTTATAAGGTACCGGATATCTATTCTGTGCCTAAAGAAATTACTATTCATTTTTTAGAAACTGAAAAAGAGAATCTTGCAATTTTCAGAAGTAAGGCTGTAGGCGAGCCGCCTTTGATGTATGGAATAGGCGCCTACTTTGCATTATATAACGCAGTTAAAGCTTTTAACCCTGCAGCCAATATTCCATTTGACGCACCGATGACACCGGAGAAAGTGTTGATGAGTTTGTATTCCACTTCCTGATAGGGGAATCAAAAGCAGTAGTACAGAACACAACTTAGATTGATGAAAGGTTTGCCCTCTCCGTTACAAATCGCTAACTTGACAATTCAAAATACCAATCATGATTTTCGTCTATATATTTATCGGCATGATCGTCACACTTCTGATCATTGCTGCACTAATGCCAAAAATTTTTAATATTGAAAAAACTATTGTGATATCGAAACCGGCGGCTGATGTGATGGATAAAGTAGGCAACCTCAACCGATACAGTGAATGGAATCCCTGGCAACAAAGCGACCCGACTACCAAAAAAGATATTTCCGGTACTCCCAATACTCCCGGTCATAAATATGCATGGGAAGGAAAAAAAGTAGGCGTTGGAAGTTTAACGCTGAATAGTATTGATGATAAACATATTCATTTCGATCTGCAATTTTTGAAACCCTGGAAAAGTCAGGCAAAAGATAATTGGCTTTTTGAACAATGGGGAAATGGCGAAACAAAAGTAACCTGGCAAAATAGTGGCGCATTGCCCTGGCCTATTGCCCGCCTGATGGGACCAATGCTACAAAAAAGTTTGAGCAAACAGTTTGAACAAGGGTTAAATAACTTGAAGAAAATGGTGGAGAATAATTAGTTAATTCGGTAATCGGTTGATTAGGTATTAGGCTTTCAATTGTAGGTTTCTTTTAGTCGATCATATTTTCTTTAACTCTGTTCTTGTCAACTCACTATCTGTAATATTCCCGGTATTCAACGTTGTTGCAGGTTCAAATAGCATGATCTCAACTTCTTCTGTTGCAACTGGTTTGTGTTCTACCCCTCTTGGCATTATCAAAAACTCTCCGGCGTTTACCGTAATTACTTTATCCCGCAGGTGCATATCAAAACTTCCTTTCACTACATAAAATAATTCATCTTCATTATCATGATGATGCCACACAAATTCTCCTTTGAACTTTACCCGTTTCACTTGCTGGCCGTTTAGCTCTCCTGCAATTCTTGGATTGAAGTAATCGCTGAAGCTTGATAGTTTTTCTGCTACGTTTATTTTTTCCATAGTTTTTATTGAATTGTTATACAATCAGCCACTGCTTTCGCTTTTACTCTTACTGTTTCCATATCCGCATCAATTTCAGCATTCACTAATGCTACAGCCATTCGTCTGTAAGGTCTTGTTGTTGGTTTACCAAATACTCTTACATCTGTATTCGGTTGTTGTAATGCTTTTTCAATTCCGGAAATTGTGAATTGCTCCAACGTTTTATTTGCCAGTACAACAGCACTAACTCCAGCCTTCTCCAACCTTATTTCTGGAATAGGTAATCCTAAAATTGCTCTTGCATGCAATTCAAACTCCGAAAGATTTTGTGTGCCGGCTAATGTTACCATGCCCGTGTCATGTGGTCGTGGACTTAGTTCAGAAAAATAAACGCCTTTGTCGGTCAGGAAAAATTCAACGCCCCATAATCCTGCACCAGTTAATGCAGTGGTAACTTTTTCTGCCATTTCGCAAGCATCGGTATAATCTTTTTCGCTAATAGCAACAGGTTGCCAGCTTTCCTGGTAGTCGCCTCTTTCCTGGCGGTGGCCTATTGGCGGACAGAATAATGTTTTAGCGTTCTTCTGTGTTACCGTAAGTAAGGTAATTTCTGTATGAAAAGAAATAAACTCTTCAATAATTACTTCCTTAATATCACCTCTTGAATTATTGATGGCATAATCAAATACAGTTTGCTGATCGGCTTCATTCTTTAAAACACTCTGTCCTTTTCCTGATGACGACATCAATGGCTTTACCACACAAGGCAATCCGATTTCTTTAACTGCGGTAGTAAATTCTTCGAATGTAGTAGCATAAAAATACTTAGCTGTTCGCAAGCCCAATTCTTTACTGGCTAAATCTCTTATCAGCTTTCTGTTCATCGTAAAGTTGGCAGCTTTAGCACTGGGCACTACTTGTATGCCTTGCTTTTCATAGTCATAAAAACGTTCTGTTCGTATCGCTTCTATTTCAGGAACTATTAGATCTGGTTTATGCTTTTCAATAACGGCATCGAGTTCATTTCCATTCAGCATATCAATTACTTCAAAACCATCTGCCACTTGCATAGCGGGAGCACCGGCATAACTGTCGGTTGCAATAACTGTTTGCCCTAACCTTTTTAGAGATATAACTAATTCTTTGCCGAGTTCACCGCTGCCGAGGAGGAGTATTTTTTTGTGCATGCTGCAAAGTAAATAAATACAGGGCCTGTTCCAATTTTTCAGGACATGAAGAGTGCTATGCCTCATTGTGTCAAATTGCTTAGTTTGAGCCAATTCATTGAACCGATTGGCTACTTGTTATGTTGTGAAACTATTAGATTTAGATTAAAAAATGGATAAAAAAACTACTCAGTTTTTTGGCAAACAATTAAATAATTCTGAAGCCGGAAATTTTCAGGATGAGCTATTTTTACCGATGGCATTTGATGCCATGAAGGGGGACGATCAAATGTGCGACGCAAGGGATCTCGCCTAAGGCGAGACCATTGAACCTGCCTACCGGCAGGCAGGCCGGAGGCTGGTAAACAAAATATTTAACTCAATTTCGTATTGTGATAAAATTTACATCGATCATATTTTTTGTATTTCTTACAGGATGCTCTGTTAGTAATAACCCCATGCGCAAAGAAGTAAAGCAGTTGTTAGATGGGACTATTGCTGACGATACTAGCTATGTGTATGCACTACCGTATGAAGAAGGAAAAAGCTTTCGGGTGATACAGGGCTACTTCAGTCAATTTACCCATAAGGAAAGGGCGGCACTTGATTTTAATATGAAACGAGGTGCTAAAATTACAGCGGCGAGAGAAGGTGTGGTGACAAGAGTAAAAGAAGATGGAACAAAAGGTGGATTGAAAAGCAAGTTCCGTTCACACGGCAATAATATTGTAATTCAACATTCGGATGGTTCAAGAGCTGGTTACTGGCACTTACAACATAATGGTGCCTTGGTAAATGTGGGTGATACCGTAAAAAGAGGGCAGGTAATTGCATTGAGCGGAAAAACAGGTTATGCATTTGTTCCGCATCTTCACTTTTTAGTATGGACTTCAAAAAATGGGAAATGGCAGCAGGTGGCCACCCGGTTTCAAACATCTAAGGGTCCAAAATATCTTCGTAGCTGGGGAAAGTATAAGAATGCAGGTACGAAGTAAGAATTGCGAAGTACGAAGACCCTGATAACAATTTACATCTATGGATAACACGACTTGTTTCTTGTACCGTGTACCTTGTACCTTGTACCTTCACTCTGCACTCCTAACTTTACCCATGTCTTTTCAAGAAATCTATCAGCAATTCATTAGTGGCATGCAGGCAACTACCTGGCTGGAGTATATAGCTGTAATTGCTGGTATTGTAAGTGTGTGGTTTAGCAGAAAAGAAAACATACTGGTATATCCGATCGGGTTGATCAATACAATCGTCTTTGTTTATTTGAGTTTCAAGTATCACTTACCAGGAGAAGCCAGTGTAAATTTTTACTACACTGTAATGAGTTTGTACGGCTGGTATATGTGGTCGAAAAAAAATACAGCTCAGGAAAAAGTATTGCACATCACTTTTTCTAACCAGCAAATGTGGTTGAACCAGGTATTGTTCTTTCTTTTCTTTTATGTCACCATCTATTTCTGTTTGGTATACTTGAAGGGCAATTTCTTTCCGGGAGCTATACCGTGGGCTGATGCGTTTGCTTCGGCATCAGCGTTTACAGGTATGTGGCTGATGACAAGAAAAAAAGTAGAGAGCTGGTATTGGTGGATCGTAACTAATATTGCTTCTATTCCTTTGTATTTTGTAAAGGAATTAATGGTTACCAGTATATATTATCTTATTTTGTTTGTGCTGGCCATCTTTGGATTGCTGGAATGGAAAAAAAGAGCAAAACAACATGCTTAAAAAGATCGTCATCATCGGGCCGGAAAGCACCGGCAAAAGTGTATTGAGCCAGCAACTGGCCAATCACTACGAAACTACCTGGTGTCCGGAGTTTGCAAGGGAATACCTGCTTACCAACGGAACTAATTATGATTATGACGATTTACTAACGATTGCAAAAGGTCAACTGGCACTGGAAGATGAATATGCTACGACATTAGAAAATCAATCGCAGACAATGCTGGAGAATGGGGAGCATCTTCCCTTGTTCATTGATACAGATATGTATGTAATGAAAGTATGGTGCGAATTTGTTTTTGAAAAATGTCATCGCTTTATATTGGATGAAATTGTTCGCCGGGAATACGACCTCTACCTGCTTTGTAATATTGATTTGCCTTGGGTAAAAGATGAGCTGCGGGAATACCCGGATATTGAGAGCCGCAAAAAACTCTACCGGATCTATAAAGATTTAATGACCAATCAAAATGTTCCGTGGGTGGATATTAGTGGAGATTATGAAGAGCGGCTGAAAAAGGCAATTACTGCAGTTGATAAATTGCTGTAATATTTGTTGTTACTTTCGTTACCTGCATGACTGCTTTACAAAAACATCACCGCATACTTTTCTATGGCCTCTGGCTATTCCTTGGATTAATTCAATCCGGGCTAACCGAATTACAGGATGATGAAGCGTACTATTGGGTATATAGTCAATATCTCGATTGGGGCTATTTCGATCATCCACCAATGATCGGTTTGCTGGTAAAAATGGGCTATGCAATTCTTCCTAACGAATTGGGTGTTCGGCTCTTTCCTTTGTTACTAAACATTTTCTCGTTTGTCATTATAGAAAAACTGATCGACAAGAAAAATTCATTGCTCTTTTACACTATTGTATTATCAATTGCAGTTTTGCAGTTAAGCGGTTTTGCAGCCGTACCAGATACCCCGTTGATATTTTTTTCTGCTTTATTTTTTTTGTGCTATAAACGATTCACAGATAACTATTCGTTGTTCAATTCTTTTCTATTAGGGCTCTCGGTTGCGCTGCTGATGTACAGTAAGTATCATGCGGTGTTGATCGTATTCTTTGTGTTGTTGTCTAATTGGCGTTTGTTCACAAAATACCAGACTTACCTGGCGGGATTAATTGCATTGTTGTTATTTGCACCGCATCTCTGGTGGCAATACCAGCATGATTGGGTAAGCTTCCAGTATCATTTGTTTGAAAGCAATGTAAATGCCTATAAATTTTCTTTTACCACAGAATATATAGTAGGACAAATATTGCTGGCAGGGCCTATTGCCGGTTTAGTATTATTACCAGCTGCATTCTTATTTAAACCAACTACAACCACTGAAAAAGCATTGCGTTTTTCCATGATCGGTATTTATGTATTCTTTTTGCTAAGTTCTCTTCGTGGAAAGGTAGAAGCCAACTGGACATCGCCAGCATTAGTGGCAGTAATAGTTTTGGCGCATCAATACTTGCAACATCAGCATACAAATTTTTCTAAAAAGGGTTTAAAAATTTTGGTTCGGCTGCTGCCTGTTACCTTACTGCTTATCACTGCTGTAAGAATTGTTATGATCGCAGATATTGTTCCTGTAAAAGCCATTCAAAAAAGATACCATGCCTGGAAAGAATGGCCAGCGATTATGAAAGAGAAAACAAAAGGATTACCTGTTGTATTCAGCAATTCTTACCAACGGGCATCCAAGTACTGGTTTTACTCAGGGCAAATGACCTATTCGCAAAACTGGCTGGGAGAACATCGCAATAATTATAATTTCTGGCCGGTAGAAGATTCATTACTGGGCAAACCCGTTTATTTTTTGGATGTGTACCAATTGCATCGCTTTACTGATTCCTTACAAACGCCGATTGGATGGGTGGGGTACAAATATGATTCTTCGCTGGCTTCATTTGCTAAGCTAAAAATTGAATTGGTAGGAAAGAGAATTGACGTACAAAAAGAAAATCAGGTTGTTAAACTGATTGGAAACTATTCACTCCCCGAAAAATATACTGCGTTTATTCAAAAAAATCAATTGTTGTCTGATACTGTACGGGTGGGGATTTTTAATAATGGCCGATGGCTAAAAGATGTTTATACAACTCTTACACTTCAACAAATAGTAAATTCAAAAGCTAGTAGATTCTCATTTAACCCTCAACTTGAATCAGGTACTTATTCTTTCATTTTGGGAATTAATGTTGGCCATAATAATGCAACACATAACAGCAGAAAGATAAAGCTGGTGGTGGAATAGTTATTTACGGCGGACTTGTTCCAATCACTTTTTGTATATCCGGATCCGTTGACAAATTATTCATTTGTTGTGCAATTCTTCTAGCACGGGATGCTACATACGATGATAGTGGTTTTACTTTATACCTTTTAGGATTTGGCAAACAGGCGGCTATTAATGCAGCTTCCTGCCTGGATAAATTTTTCGCCGGTTTATTAAAGTAGGATTGTGCGGCTGCTTCAATACCAAATATGCCATCTCCCATTTCAATCACATTGAGATAAACTTGCATGATCCTTTTTTTACTCCATAATAATTCAATCATAAAAGTAAAATAAGTTTCCAGTCCCTTTCGGATCCAGCTTCTTCCCTGCCATAAAAAAACATTCTTGGCTACCTGTTGACTAATAGTGCTACCACCACGAATACGACCCGGTTTTTTTTCATTGTACTTCATGGCTTTTTTAATGCTCTTCCAATCAAAGCCATTGTGATCAGGAAATAGTTGGTCTTCTGAAGCAATTACTGCCAATCTTGCATTAGGAGAAATAGAACTGCGGCTTACATAATCTCTCTTTAATCCATGACCGCTTACCCAACTTACCAATTGTGTAACTGTAATAGGTGGGTTCACCCATTTTAGTAAAATAATGTACAGCAACTGGGCTATAAAAAGAAAGATGAAGATCTTTTTAGTCCAACGCCAAAGCCGGGGAAAAAGTCCTTTTGTAGTCATTGTGTGCTGCAATATTAAAAAGAAACGGCTGTATTTAAAATCCCCGTTGTGGAGGAACGTATAGATCGAAAACCTGTAAGCGGAATCGTTTTCCGATCTTGAATTTCTTTCGGGACACCGTGTACACAAACCGGCCAGCTAAATGCTTTATCAGTATCGGCCCATAGCCAATTACGACTGCCGCAATGAATGCATCTTTGGGTTCATTTGCATCATTAAGCGAAAGGCCAAGTGTGGTGAGTGCAACACCTCCGCCAATGGCCAGCATGGTTTTTAGATCAGCCGGAAATTTTTTCTTCTTTTTTTCGTTGAGTATTATAGTTGCTACTTGTACCCGGGGAATGGGTGCATCATTGATATAAATAGTATCGTTTCTTAATAATGTAATCACTCCCTTTTTCTCCAAGCCGTTGGTTAGTACAAAGTGTATCCGATCTCCTTCGCTATATGTTCTTTTTTTATGGATACCCTTCTTAATAAATAGGTGATTGGGTTGCTGGTAAGAAGTGAGGGAAACAAACAATAAAGTTAACAACAGAAGCAGCTGGTTCATTCGTCAAACATACAAAGCGAGGGTGTTTTGTTTTGTTAATAAAATCAGAACTTATCAGCATAGAAGAGCAATCCCCAGATCAATGCTATACCAAATACAATTAAAATAATTCCGTTAATACGGTTGATGATATGGATGTTATGCGGTGTAAGCCGGTTGCGAATTTTTCCAGCCATAAATACCTTGGCAATATCTGCCAGTAAAACAATAACCAGACAGGTTGTATAAATAATGATCCGATGACGGATAGAATAAGTAATAAGTGTGGTAGAAATAGTTATCCAAAAAATGATTACTCCGGGATTGAGCAGGTTCATAAAAAAACCGGACAACGAAATTTTTGCCAAGTCCCGTTTACGATGATTAAAGATCTGCTTTCCCGATTCGTTTACTTTTACTTTTTTAAAAAAGAGAAAAAACAAACCCATCGTTATAAGGAAAACACTACCGGTAATACCGATTTGTTTTTCGTAGAGTCGCAGACTTCTAAAAAGTTCTGTAAAAACATTGGAGACCAATACCAAAGCAATATCACTGGCAGAAACTCCAATGGCAAAAGCCATCCCACCCCTATGGCCATTATTCAGACTTTGCTTGATTACAGAAAACAACGCCGGTCCCACTGAAATACTCAGCAGCAATCCGATGGTGATTCCTTTCAACAAAGCTTCTGTCATAACATCTAAAATACGAAGTTATAAGTATGAAGTACGTCGTGCCATTTTTCGGTAAGTATGATTCTGGTAAATACAGTTGCTGCTACTGCTATTTTAAATCGTTCCTGATTGGAGAAAGCTATTCCATTGCTCCAGCATCTTTCCTTTCATCACTCTCGGAAATTTATGCTGACTGCCCAATTTTCCTTTTAGCTCCATAAACTTCAAAAATTTTTCTTCGGGCAATACTTCCAAAAAAACATCTTTTAATGCGCTGTCTCTTTCTGTTGCATAATCATCATTCAATTCCCGTAAGCATCCATCAATTCGTTTGCGGAGTTGTTCAACATCTACTTTATCATCGGTAGCAATATACCAGCGGTGGGCAAAGAAGTTCTCGTAGGGAAAACCTACCACGGTGTATTCGGGAATGCTGACATTAAACTCTTCGCTTACCAGTTCAATGGCTTTGTTCATATTTTCCACACTCAGGTGTTCCCCGGTAAGACTTAAAAAATGTTTAGTACGGCCTGTAATTACAACTTCACTTTTTTCGAGATCTACAAATTTTATTGTGTCGCCAATAAGATACCGCCAGGAACCAGCATTCGTACTCATCAGCAATGCATATTCTTTTCCTTCTTCTACTTCATGGATCATTTTTGCATCCGGATTGTCCACTATTTTTCCGTCGCTATCGAAATTTTTATCATCAAAAGGAACAAACTCAAAAAAGATATTGTTGTTCAATATCAGCTGCATGCCCTTTGCATGTTCTCTTGTTTTATACCCAATAAAGCCCTCGCTGGATAAATAATTTTCAATGTATACGATCGGCTTTCCTAATAATTTTTCAAATCCTTTTTTGTAGGGTTCAAACGCCACGCCACCATGTACAAAAAAGCTGAAATTGGGCCATACTTCATGTATATTTTTTGCGCCATACTGTTTCATCACCATTTCCATACACATCTGGCACCAGGCAGGCACACCAACTATATAGCCAATATCCCACTCCTTTGCATGTTCTACTATTTCATTCAGCTTTTGATTCCAGTCGCTCATGGCTGCAATGCGGCCACCCGGTTTATAAAAACTCTGAAACCAAAAAGGTCTTTTCTTCGCCAAAATTCCACTCAGGTCACCGGCATACCATCCGGCTTTTCCTTTTTGCAGATCGGTAGCGCCGCCAATCATTAAAAAGCCTTTCGTCATGGCTCTTTTATTAGCGTCTTCATATTTTATCAAGCTGAGTAACTGTCGCAGGTAATTAACCGTGTTGCTTCGAAGCAACTCACTCGTTACCGGAATATACTTGCTGGCCGCATCAGATGTACCAGAACTTAGCGCATAGTATTTTATTTTGCCTGGCCATGTTACATCAGGCACACCATCCAGGGTTTTCTTCCACCACTCCTCATAAATTTTATTGTAATCATGCACCGGCACTAACTCCTGGAATTTTTTTGCAGGATGTTTACTTAATAAAGCTTCATCAAAACGGTATTGCTGGCCAAACTCGGTAAACCGGGCCTTCTTCAATAATTTTTTCAACACCCGTATTTGCTGGCGACGGGGATCGTTCGGCGGAAGGCGCAGTGCAGCAGCAATTGCCTTGGGTATTTTAATATCAATAATTGTGGCCATCCAGCTTGGGTAAGTATGTCTTAAAGTTACGAAATGTTGGTCGGTATAGCTGCGAATATATAAAGGGCTTTCTTAAAAATACTATCCTTTAAAAGATAATCGG
This sequence comes from Bacteroidia bacterium Ga0077558, assembly GCA_001464625.1. GTDB lineage: Bacteria > Bacteroidota > Bacteroidia > Chitinophagales > Chitinophagaceae > JJ008. Next base: position 19,878 of record LNFJ01000101.1, read on the forward strand.
TTTTATAATGGAATGGGCGATTTTATTTTTTGTAGCCAACATTCTGTTCCCTGAGCATCGTCCCTTGCGAACTTGTTCTGTTATTCTTTCCTTTTGGGGAAAGGAAAGAATAATCACACTTGTACTGCAGGATTTCTACTGAGCTTGTCAAGGTTTGTTCTTTGCATCTTGTACCTTGTGTCTTGTGTCTTATTCTCCTAAATTCCTATACACTCTCCATAAAAGTTTAAGGTCTGACACTGGTTCATAATCTCTGGCATACCAGTAATCCATCATGTACAAACTTTCTTTGGGCAACTGTTGCTTTGCAGAAACCGGCAAACCATTACAAGCAATTACAGCAGCATGCAATTGCGGAAGATTTTTTTGATGGCTTGTATAACCTACCCATGTCTTGTTTGCAAAAAGCACCAATACACAGTTTTTAAAAAAGACAAAAGGTTTTTTTATAATAAATAATTGCACGGGAAAAGTAAGGATACCAAAGAAAGAAATAACTACATCAGCCAATCTTTTTAAACGGCGATTGTAAGGGTCCGCCAGTTTATATCCATTTTCTTTGGATACAGATTCGCCAGATGTATCTTTTGAATCACTGCCTACAATACTACTGCTGCCTGTTGCATGAATTCTTGCACTGATGTTCTTGGGCAATTGCTGAATGCTTTTGATAATATCGCTGAATAATAATGTTCCCTGGCAATAAATTAATTCCCGGAAGGGAACAGTCGTAGAAACAGATTGTATTTTTTTTATCGATCCGATTGACGTTTCTTCATCACCCTTAACGGACAATCTTCCTAATATCCGTTGATGTAACCCTGCTTCTTTTAAAAGATCAAATGTTTGATCATACTCTGGTTCAGTCGCTGCAATGATCGTATTATATCTTTCCTCTTTATCCTTGTTACTGTTCAATACTTTTGTCATCACCAATATCCAGCGTAAAATACCAATCAACACAAATGCTAACAAAGCCCCAAACAAAATGATGGCTCTTGAAAATCGGTATTGCTCGGGTAGTAATGCATAGGCTGCTAACAAAACAATTGTTGCAATTACGGAAGAACGGATCAGTTCAGTTTTTTTATACCACCGGTCATATAATCCTGCATAATAGGCAGTGATCAGATAGAAAACTGTATAAGCAGGAATGGCGATCCACAGCAATTTGGATTCATATTGAATATCGGGTCGCACATATTCACTCCATATATTTTTTATAGCCCAAAAAGATAACATGATCAATCCAGCATCAATCAGCGGAAGACCCATTTTTCGTATAAAGCCAGACACTGCTGTCAGCATTGCTTTAAACCAAATAGCAGTATGAATTAAGAAATTAAATATGCCAGCCTTGCTTCCCCCATAATGTTTGCGTACAAAAATGCTCATGGCATTATAGAACATCTTTACATAATTCATGCTACCCTTTTTGGTACTCTCTCCTTTAAAATGAATGATGCTGGTGTCGGCAAAATAATAATTCTTGTATCCGGCTTTTTGTATGCGATAACTCAGGTCCACATCTTCCCCATACATAAAAAAATCTTCATCAAAACATCCAATTTTATCCAGCACTTCCTTTTTGATCATCATAAAAGCTCCGGCCAGTACATCTACTTCATGATTTTTGTTTTCATCCAGGTGGCCCAAATGATATTTTGAAAAAGTAGCAGAATGAGGAAACAGCTTTGATAAACCAAAAAGTTTGAACAAAGATGTGGTTGGTGATGGAAATGCTCTTTTTGATTCTTTTAAAAACCGACCGCTACCGTCGAGCATCTTTACTCCCAAAGCTCCTGCATCTGGATTCGACTCAAAAAAACTTATGCATTGCTTGAAACAATCTTCCGGAACAATCGTATCCGGGTTTAAAAACAAGATATATTTTCCCGAAGCCAGTTGAAACCCCTGGTTACAGGCTTTACCAAAGCCAACATTGTTGCTGTTTGCTATAAACCGGATATTCTTAAATTTTGGCTCCAGGTAAGCAAGGCTATTGTCGGTAGAATTGTTATCGATCACAATCACTTCAGTGGACATTTTGGCAATAGCTGCCTGCACCGAAAAGAGGCATTGCTCTAAAAAGTGCTTGACATTGTAATTGACTATAATAATTGATAACTCCATACCCCCATCCCCTAAAGGGGAGTTATTATGATTTTCTCAAAAATAGTAGTTCTCTTACAGCATTTAAGAATTTCCTGCTTTGAGAATCCGCTTAATCCGTATTAATCTTGCAATCCGTGTTTATCTTTGCCAATGCTTAAACCTGTTTTACTAGAAGCCACCAAGGCCGGTGCAGCCGAAATAGTACGATTTTTCAATAGCGATTTTACAATCAGTAATAAAGAAGGTGTAAACAATCTTGTAACTGAAGCTGACCATGCTTCTGAAAAAGCTATTCTAGATGTTATTAAAACTGCTTTTCCTGAACACCAGATACTGGCAGAAGAGACAGGAGAAATTCTACAGGATTCTTCCTATAAATGGATCATTGATCCGATTGATGGTACGGTAAATTTTGCCCACGGCATTCCGTTGAATTGTGTTTCTATTGGAATTGAGCATAATGGCGAAATTGTAATGGCTGCCGTTTATAATCCGCACATGAATGAGTTTTTCTTTGCCGAAAAAGGAAAGGGTGCCACACTGAATGATAAACCCATTCGTGTAAGCGAACAAACTGAAACGATCAAAGCTTGTTTGGTAACTGGCTTTCCTTACACCTATATTAATATGCCCGATGGACCACTAGAAATTTTTGAACGGTTCATTCGCAAAGGTGTCCCTGTTCGCAGGTTAGGTTCAGCAGCGATTGATCTTTGCTGGGTTGCTGCGGGAAGATTTGATGGTTTTTATGAACATAAGCTGGAACCATGGGATAGTGCAGCCGGATATTTAATTGTAGAAGAAGCTGGTGGTAAGGTAACTGATTTAATGGGTGATAAATTTTCTGTATACCAACATAAAGTATTAGCCACAAATGGTAAAATACATGATGAAATGGTAGCAGTGATCAACAATAAAAAAGAATTATGAGTAACGAAAGAACAGAAATTGGTTCTCTGGGAGAATTTGGATTAATAGAGCATTTAACAAAGAATATTGAAATACAAAACGCTTCAACGATTCTTGGTGTAGGAGATGATGCTGCGGTGATCGATCATTTTGGTAAGCAAACCGTAATTTCAACAGACCTACTGATCGAAGGTGTTCACTTCGACCTCTCTTATACTCCCTTAAAACATCTGGGGTATAAAAGTGTAATAGTAAACCTGAGTGATATTTATGCAATGAATGCCATACCTACTCAAATAACACTGAGTCTTGGTATCAGCAATCGCTTTAGCGTTGAATCTTTAGATGAATTTTATGAAGGTGTTTATGCAGCTTGTGAAAAATATGATGTTGACTTGATTGGCGGCGATACTACTTCTTCTCAAAAAGGTTTTATCATTTCAGTTACAGCAATTGGCGAAGTAGCCCCTGATAAATTTGTGAAAAGAAGTACCGCCCAAAAAGGCGATCTGCTTTGTGTAAGCGGATTTCTCGGTTCAGCATATGTTGGTTTATTGTTTTTAGAAAGAGAGAAGAAGATTTTTATGGAGAGTCCGGGTGTGCAGCCAGACCTGGAAGGTGAAACTTATGTTATCGGCAAACTGCTGAAACCAGAAGCAAGAAAAGATGTGGTGGAGTTTTTTGCCAAACAGGAAATTACTCCAACATCAATGATGGATATTAGCGATGGACTTAGTTCTGAAGCATTACATATTTGTAAGCAAAGCAATTTGGGTTGTGTGATCTATGAAGAAAAATTGCCGGTAGCAGAAGAAATGAAGAAGGCGGCTTATAAATTTGAAATTGACCCAACCGCCTGTGCACTGAGTGGTGGAGAAGATTATGAGCTGTTATTTACCATTCCTCAATCAGAGTACGACAAATTGGTATTAAATGAAGATATTAGTGTAGTGGGATATATGACGGAGCCAGAAGCAGGAAGTCATATCATTACAAAAGGTGGTAGCAAATATCCACTTACCGCACAAGGATGGAATCATTTAAAATAAACTCCGCATTTTTGGAGAACGATTAACAGGATTTATGAGGACTATGAGGAGCTTACTGATTTTTTGGATATCGTCGATCGTCATTACGGGTTGTGCTGTAAACCAGTCATCTTTCTCACCCAGTAAAAAATACTCACTGCAACAGGTGCAGCAGGATTATATCGTTTATCAGCAAGTGTTAGAAAAACATCATCCCAGTCTTTATTGGTACACTTCTAAAGACAGTATGGATTATTTTTTCAATTGGGGTAAAGAACATTTAAAAGACTCCATGACAGAAACGGAGTTTCGCAAGGTACTTACGTATGTTACTTCTAAAATTAATTGCGGTCATACTTCCGTTCGAACTTCAAAAGCATTTGCAAAATTCAACGATACAATCCGCTTAGGAAGAATGTTTCCCCTAAGTGTTAAAGTGTGGGATAGTGCAATGGTGGTAACACAAAACTTAAATCGCCGGGATAGTATTTTAAAAAGAGGAACGATCATTACCAGCATCAACAATAAATCATCTTCGGCTATTGTTGATACCATGTTTGATTATATTTCTACCGACGGTTATAACCGTACACACAAATACCAAACACTTAGCAACCGGGGATATTTTGGTTCTTTGTACACTTCACTATTCGGACTATCATCAAAATATACGGTGGGATATATTGATAGTACCGGACAAGAAAAATCATTGGTAGTGCCGGTGTATAATGCGGCCACAGATACCATGTTCAGAGTTGGCACCCGTCCATTTCGGCCTGCACCACAACCTTCTAAAAAAGAACGGCGTCAGTTGCAATTAAACAATACCCGATTATTAAAAATTGATTCAGCCAACCGAACGGCAATGATGGATCTTGCTACCTTTACCAGGGGATATGGACTTAGAAAATTTTTCCGCAATTCTTTTAAAGCACTTCGGAAAAGTAATATCGGTCATCTTATTATTGATGTTAGAAGTAATGGCGGTGGTAGTGTAAATAATTCAACGGCACTAACCCGTTACATTGCAAAGCAAAAATTTAAAATTGCTGATTCCTTATTTGCTACCAGCAAAAAAAGCAGGTACGAAAGTTATATCCAGAATCATTTCTGGAATAAATTGTTCATTACCTTTTTTACAAAAAAACATCGTGACGGATTTTATCATTTCGGCTATTTTGAACGGCATTATTTTAAGCCGAAAAAGAATAACCATTATGATGGAAAGGTTTATATACTTACCGGTGGCAATTCGTTTTCAGCAACTACTTTGTTTGCATCTGCATTAGTAAAACAAGAAAATGTAACGGTGGTGGGTGAAGAAACAGGTGGTGGAGCTTATGGAAACTCTGCCTGGCTGATACCGGATGTTACATTACCTGTCACCGGCGTTCGTTTTCGCTTACCGCTATTCAGATTAGTAGTAGATAAAGACACACCCAAAATCGGCAGAGGTGTTCAACCGGAAGTGCCTTCGCTACCAACTGCAGAGGCAATAAAACGAAATGCTGATTATAAAGTGGAGAAGACTTTAGAGTTGATAAAGAAAGATAAAGAAGCCCCTCTAAATCTCCCCTAAAGTGGATTTTCGATCTGAAAATCATCCGCATCTTTTAAAAACGGCAATTTTTCTCGTATTGTTTGTAAATGATCTTTATCTAAGATGGTGGTAAAAATATCTTCGTCATCTTTTTTGGTGTACAACACTTCCCCCAACGGGTCAATGACCATACTATCGCCGCTATGGTAAATATTATTACCATCGTTACCTACACGGTTAACACCCACAACATAACATTGGTTTTCTATAGCTCTTGCCTGTAACAGGGTTTTCCAGGCATGGCTTCTTCTTTCCGGCCAGTTGGCTACATAGATCAATACATCATACTCTGGGCCTTCGGCTTGTGGTTGTTGCCGTGCCCATACGGGGAAGCGTAAATCATAACAGACCTGCAAATTTATTTTCCATCGTTTTACGGAAGCAATCAATCGTTTGGAGCCTGCGGTGTAATGATTGTCTTCTCCGGCAAAAGCAAAGCGATGTCGTTTGTCGTACACGCCGTAGTGTCCAGTTGGCAACATCCATATCAAGCGATTGAAATAATCTTCACCATCTTTTATAATTACACTTCCAGTAAGAATTATTTTCTTTTGAGCCGATACTCGTTTCATCCACTGCACCGTTTCGCCTTCCATTGTTTCGGCCAGTAGTTCGGGCTTCATACTAAAACCGGTGCTGAACATTTCTGGTAGCACAACTATTTCCGTTTTCTCCCGGATGCTGTTAATTTTTTCTTCCAGCATTTTTAAGTTAGCAGATTTGTCTTCCCAATGAAGATTAGTTTGGATTGTAGTGATGGATAATGTTGACATAATAATTGCTGTACAAGAGAAGTAAAATTAGTTGTATTGCTGCAAACAAAAAGGGTTTGAAAAAGCCCTAACCGGATTGCCGGGTAATTTTATTTAACTTTAAGAAAACTAAAATACACATGAAACCAGGAGCCTTTTCAATCAGCCTTAGCGTAAAAGACATTAATGCTTCCAAACAATTTTATGAAGCATTAGGATTTAGTGTTTTTGGAGGTGCTATTGCCAGTAATTACCTGATAATGAAAAACGGAAATGCCTTGATCGGGCTTTTCCAGGGAATGTTTGAAAACAACATTTTAACCTTTAACCCGGGTTGGGATGAAAATGCCAAACCCGTAGATGGGTTTGATGATGTGAGAAAAATTCAGCAACATCTTAAAAGTAATGGCATTGCATTATTATCTGAAGCGGATGAAGCTACAACCGGACCAGCCAGTTTTATGCTTACTGATCCGGATGGTAATACAATTTTATTCGATCAGCACTTGTAGCAGGATTATTATATTTTCTTGTTCCAATCGATATTGAAAATCAATTAAATTTGGAACAAGAACTTTCGCAAATACAAACGTTGTAAGCAATGCTAATGAAACTTCTAACTATCATATTGACATTTGGTTTCCTGACAAATCTTTACGGACAGACAAACCCTAAGTTGGAGATAATTCTCAAAAAAGACTTTTCCGAAAAATCATCAAAAGACGGTAAGTGGGTTTTCTATTCTGACAAAGCTGATATCGAAAAAATAGACAAGCCTGTTGTAAAATCAGTAATTCCAAATTATGACTTTTATAAAGTAACGATGACAAACTTTTTGGGGTATCACATCAATCAAGGAACTTGTTTGGTGCTGGTTGACACTTTAAAGTCCAAAACAATATTGGTTGAGCCTTTATGGTATGGTGGGACAAGTAAAGACTTAATTAAGCTATTTATTAATCACAAGTTTGACAACAAGGACTCATTGTTAAACTTTATGACACAACTCAACGAACTTATGCAAATAGGTTCAGGATATAAGTTTCTGCAAACAGCCTATACAGATACTTTGATAACTTATGATTTGGGCTATTTTAAAGATGACAGTTACACTACGGGAGGCAACGGAACAAGCTCGACAATTAATTACAACAAAGACGGTTTTTGGAGAAACATACGAGTGGAAGTTAAAGACTATGCTATTATTAGATATACAGAAATAAACCCTAAGACAAACGACAAAGACGTAATTGAATGACAACAAGCACTGCTTACAACATGGGGTTTTCTGCTATGCTGGCTGACGAATATGTACTGATCGTCCCGTTCGCTTATCATCTGCAGTCCGGGCTGGACGAATAAGACCAGCTACAGAATATAATATCATTTTCATTAACTTTACTCATCTTCGGTTCGGGCTGACGAATCACGGAATATCAGCACAGCAGAAAGCCCTGGACGTTAGCGGCTATTTTAAAGCGACATTCCGTTATGAAACAATATTTTCTTTTTCTTGCATTGACCGTTTTTTCTTTGACGACAGCTTCTCAAAATAAAATGCGGTCCGTTGACGAATTAATTAATAAGACAGAACCAGGTTGGACACTTGTTCAAAAATGGATTGACTCTGCAAAAAATAAAGTTGAAGTTCTTCCGTCTGACACAGCAAAAGCAAAAGACGCATTATATAAAACGCAAGTAACGACACGTTCACCGATGGGTGCAATAATTTATTCAACAGGTGGTTTATTAATTGACAACGGATGGATAAGAATTTTAGGTTCAGGAAATAGTAAACTTAGCAGGACACTTCCTGATTGGAATAAAGGTAAATCGTTTAAAGAGTTTGGCGACAGACCGTCATTCCTTTTAGTTGCGGACGACGTTGTTGGCGGCTTCTTCGCTGTTAACGGTGGACAGTTTGGTAAGGATGCAGGCAAAATTTATTACTTATCACCCGACAATTTAGAGTGGGAAGCATTGGATATGACTTACACTGAATTCTTAAACTTTTGTTTTAGTGGCGACATCGCAAAATTTTATGAAAACTTACGTTGGGTAAATTGGAAAGACGAAGTTTCAAAACTTGACGGAGACAAGGTTTATAATTTCTATCCTTACCTCTGGACAAAAGAAGGTAAAGACATAAATAAGGTTTCAAGAAAGGCTATTTCAATTGAAGAACAGTACAGCTTCAATATGAGTAGCCGCATACAATTGGGGTTGGACAAAAACAGCCGCTAACATTGGGTTTTATGCAAGTTGGGCGTGACCAGCAAACATCAGCCAAGTGCAAATCCAAGCTGTGGTTCGGGCTGGACAAACAACTTTGAGCTTTAGTTCTTAATTTCAACATCAGTTTTTCAATCAGCAGCGGTTATGGGCAGACGGAATACTAATTCCCAACCTGCATAAAGCCCTGGCCGTTGTGCATCATACCTCACAGAACTCTCAAACACTTATGAGCTTAGAAAGTATATCTCAAGAGTTAAAAGACTTGGTTTCGACCTTCAATACTAAATGGTTTCTTGGAGAGCTATCAAACCAAATGAAACATGCTGGGAGTCCAATGGCTCCAGATGAATTAAAAGGGCTTTCTTCTCCTCAAAGACAAATGTATTTTCTGGCAGGTCTTTTAATTACATCCGACACTTCAAATGCCTCAGACTTTCAGTTTTCTCATGAGAAATGGAATAAAATGGTTGAGCTTCTTATCAAAATTGAAAAAGAGTATGATAAGCTATTCTTTCCAAAATCCGAAGTGGATATTACGGAAGAGTGGAAAAAAATTAGAAGAGTGGCAATGCCGTCGTTTCTATCATACTTCAACCAAGGTCCGTTGAATTTTGAAGAACAACCGATTAATTGGGTAAGCGATTTATACATTCAGTTAAACCAGATAATAGAAATTGAAACTGGTTTAAAAACAGAACAATTTGTTCAGTTTTATGAAAACCTCGATAATTTAACTCAAAAGAAATTTCAAGGCTTTGCTTCCCCAAAACAGAAGCACTTGTTCCAAAAAGAATGGCTTGAACTATCAGATATTAAAATGGGAGTAGTTGATGAAGCACCTGATTTTATCAAGGAGATGGGTGAACAAAATCGTCCGCTCTATACCTTTATGGCTGACCCTGGAATTATTAAACGCTTCGTGGCAGAAGATTTAGTTTCAGCAAATTTATCATTGACCCAAGTAAATCAAATACTACCCTTACTTAGTTGTCAAAGAAGCAAATCTGAATATTTGTACTACACTTCCACCAAGCCGGGAAATCCTTTGTATGATAAACCTATCGTAGATATTGGTAAAGGCATGTATCAAGTTTTTGAAGTTAAGCAGGTTATTCACGCAATAGAAAACCTATTAGAATCTGTATGCTCAAAAACTAAACAAAACACAAGTAAACTTACCGAAAAGAAGGGTGACCTTTTGGAAGATAGAATACTTGATTTATTTGAAAAGTACTTTAAGACTGACTACAAATTTCATAGGGGGTACTATGTAAATGGTAACGAGCAAGACATTCTTTTTCTATGGAAAAATTATGCCTTCATTATTGAAGCAAAAGGCTATAATTTAAGAGAACCTCTTCGTGACCCCGACAAAGCATTTGTACGAATTAAAGATAACTTTAAAGCTTCAATTGGATACGGTTATCAGCAGACAAAGCGTATTGAGCAAATCTTCAAAGCTCAAGAGAAACTTATTATTACTGATAAAAGCGGAACGTTGATTGAAGAGATCGACACATCAAAATATGAGGACAATGATTTTTCAATAATTGTTAATTTGAAATCGTTCGGACAGATTCAAAATGACCTTTCAACATTGTTGGAAATTACAGATGACGATGTATTTCCTTGGGCTGTAAGATTGGACGACTTGGAAACATTTATATTGACATTGATAGCTCAAAAAAAACCTCCAACTGCATTCATAGATTATCTGTTAATACGAGAGGAATTGCATGGACGGTTAATATGTATTGACGAGTCTGAACTTATGGGTGCTTTTCTAATTCAAAAAATGACTAAAAAAATTATTGATACTTCTGACACACTCATCACTACACCAGACCTTGCTGATATTTTTGACAAGCAGTATGTTAAAGGAATGGGATTCAAAAATGAGAAGCTATTAAAAGAAAAAGAGAGTGGAAAATATATATTTTGGTAGTGACTTTCCGAAATGGCACGAACGCACAACAAAAGTATTTGCAAAAGCAGGGCTGGACATTGTAACATCAACTAAGTGCAAGCATCGCTTTGGTTCGGGCTCGACGCTCAATGTTCAGCTTTAGTTCTTAACTTCAACAACATATTTTCAAATGGGCATTTGTGCCAAGCTGGACAATCAATGAATTCCCTGCCTTCGCAAATACTCGAACGTTGTGTGCCATTTTAAACGACCTTACATTAACTAATAAACTTTTAATCTTGCCAAGACTTAAACTATTTTTAACGCTAACAATTTTTTGGCTTTGACAGCCTGCAAAACAAAAATGGACTACAATAAACAACCCAAAATTGAACTTCACTTACATTTAGACTGCTCTTTAAGTTATGAAGTAGTGAAACAACTGAAACCTTCTGTGACATTGGAAGAGTATAAAGAATCATTCATTGCACCAGCTAAATGCACAGACCTTGCAGACTACATTAAGAGAGCAATTAAAGGTTTTGAATTAATGCAGACTAAGGAACAATTACGACTTGTGACTTTAGATCTATTTAAACAATTAAAGGTAGACAATGTATTGTATGCGGAAATTCGTTTTGCCCCATTGCAACATATAATGCAAGGTTTGACACCAACAGAAGTTGTTGAAACTGTAAATGCAGCAACAGAAGAAGGAATTAAAACGTATGGTGTTGAGGCAGGAATTATCCTTTGCACTTTGAGACACTATTCAGAAGCACAGAGTATGGAAACGGTTCAACTTGTAAATCAATTTAAAGGTACTCATATAGTTGGGTTTGACATTGCAGCGGATGAAGCAGGTTTTCCAATTAGCAATCACATAAAGGCATTTGAATTTGCCAATGCCAACAAATTGCCTTGCACAGCCCACGCAGGTGAAGCAAAAGGAGCAGCAAGTGTTTGGGAAACCTTGAAAAATTTTCATCCTTCAAGAATTGGACACGGCGTTCGTAGTGCAGAAGACACGTCATTATTGACATTTCTAAAAGCAAATAACATTCATTTAGAAGTTTGCCCTACCAGCAATGTGCAGACAAATGTTTTTAATAGAATAGAAGACCATACTGCTGACAAAATTTATAATTCAGGAGTTTCCATGAGCATAAATACCGACGCAAGAACAATCTCAAATGTTACACTTGGCGACGAGTATAGACTTATGGAAAAAGTATTTCAGTGGGGCAAAGCACATTTTAAAAAATGTAACCTTGAAGCCATCAACCATTCGTTTGCTAATGCTGACATTAAAGAAAAAATTCGCAAACAAATTGAAGCAGCCTATTGACACAAAACGGCACACAACATTGGTATTGCTGCAATCATTGACGACCAAACATAACGATAGAAAAGAAAGAAAGAAAATATGGACAACTCCACATCAATAAAAGAAGCAATTTGGAGCCAATTCGGAGCAAGTCTTGATATGCTCGAAAACGCAATTACAATGTGTCCTGACGAGCACTGGGACACAGCATTAGATTTTTGGTATTTATCTTACCATTGCACTTTTTGGACAGACTATTACTTGACAACCGAACCAAGTAAATTTGAACCACCGAAACCCTTTACATTTTCAGAATTTGACCCGACAGGCAAAAAACCTGACAGAACCTATAATAAACCAGAAGTGATTGCTTACTTGGAATATTGCCGACAAAAAGCAAATCAACTTATATCAGGTTTGACAACAGAAAAACTTAATGACCGTTGGGTTAACAACTACAAGAATTTTTCCTTGCTTGAAATTTTGTTTTATAACGTAAGACACATTCAACATCATTCAGCTCAGTTAAATTTGTTACTAAGACAGTCGATTAATAACGCACCAATTTGGGTAAGTCAAGCAAAGAAAATTAGTGAGAAATGAATAAAAAAATGTAAGCGGACAAAATGTGGCTGCTGCTAACATCGGATTGGCAATATGGCGGCTGAAGTGCTTCTATGAAACATTTGTACAAGGTTCAACAGCAGGAATTTTATTGAACTTTTGTGCTGAAAATCCGCCATTTTGCCAATCCGAAAAACGTTGGTAGCAAGCAATGACCGATACAACTCGAAAAGACAATTAAAATGAATTTAACATACAGACTAGGGACAAAAGACGACTTGCAAGATTTGAAAAAATTAGCAATTAAATCTTGGACACCGTTTCAAAAAGAGTTGACAGATGAAAATTGGAATTCATTAAAACAAACAATTTCAAACGACAAAACTTACGAAGAACTTATTGACCAATCAACTTGCATCGTTTGTGTTGCTGACAATGACAATATTATTGGAATGTCTTTTATAGTTCCAAATGGAAATCCAACAGACATATATCTAAAAGAATGGAGTTATATACGTTTTGTTTCAGTCGACCCAGATTTTGGAGGGCAAGGAATTGGCAGAAAATTGACAACTATATGCATTGACAAAGCAAAAGAAAATGGTGAAAAAACTATTGCTTTACATACATCAGAAATTATGAACAATGCAAGACATATTTATGAAAGTTTAGGATTTAAGATTTTAAGAGAAATTGACCAACGACTTGGAAAACGATATTGGTTATACAAACTTGACCTTAATGGAATTAACGTATAGTGCCTCGTCCTGAAATAGGTTAACTAAAAAACAACCATTTTATGGACTTAAAAGAACAGATCATTAAAGAGTACCTGGAGCAAGGTTGCGGGTACCGCAACCTGCATAAAGCTCTGCTCGTTACCTCGTAATAATCCTCATTCCGCCACCAGCATTATTCAAACCTGTTTTACTTAAACTATAGGTAAAGCTGAGTAAGAAAAATCGTTGTAATGTTAATACTCTTGAATCTTCAATGTAGTTGTTGTTGGTATTGCGGCTGATGCCAATATTTTTATTCAGCAAATCTCTGGCACTAAATTTTATTTCGCCCCGGTTATATTTCAATAGCTGTTTGCTGATGCTTGCATTCCATAAGGGTACTTTTACATTAAATCCCGTTGCCCGCTGACTATTGATGGTGTACATAAAATCAGTAGCAAAGAAAAATCCTTTAGGCAGTTCCCAATCAACCGATGCATTATACTCTTGCGATAAAAAATCAACATCCGGCACTGTCTGTACAGAATACTTTGTTTTGTTATAATTAACTCCTGCGCCCAACGTAAAACTTAATTTATCCGTTGGGTTTATATCAAATCGTACATCCGGACCCAAGGTTACTGTTTTAATGGTATTAGTTATCAATGTTCCTGCTTTATCGTTCAATAGCTGTTTGCTTTGATTAAAACCGGAGCTACTGCTTATTTCTAAATTCCCTTTCAAAAATCGTATGGGCATACTATAGCTAATAGAGCTATTCAAACTATATACTCCATTTACATTCACCGGCTTTGTTTTTCTTACACCCGTTTGCAGGTTAATAGAATCATAATTAGATATTTTATTTTCTGTAGCTCTGGCAGATACATTTACAAACAGGTTTTTATTCTTGTAGGGATTTATCAATTGCAGGTTTGCCTGAACCGCATGGTTAAATTCCTGTTTCAAATCAGGATTACCTTCCCGTATATTCAGTGGGTTACTGTTATCTGGTACCGGTTGCAATTGCGACATATTGGGCTGATTGGTAGAAGTGCTGTAGTTAACCGTCAGGTTTTTGAATTTGGTAAAATTATACTGGAGTCTTGCATTCGGTAATATATCCGTAAATGTTTTTCCAATGATAGAATCTTTATTGTCGTTGGTAATTTTTCCTTCTAGTTCAGCCCGTTGCAATGTGGCACCTATTGAGTAATTATATTTCTTCTTTTGTGTACGAATCCGAACACCGCCAGTGGTATAACCATAGGTGTTCTCGAAATCATTGGTCAGTTGATTGTTCAACCGGTCAAACTTGCCGCTGCCTTTGTTAAAATCCCAGGTTTCTTTTTTTGATCTGCTGATGCTATTGCTTTTACCAACGCTTAGTTCCAATAAAGAACGTTTCCAGAGAGGTTCTGTATACACCGCTCTGGCAGTATAGCCTTTCAAATCCCCCGTTGTACTACTTTGCTGATTTAGTGTATCTCTTCGCAAAGCTGTACCATTAGGATTGTATAAACTATTAACCGATGAAAGGCTTGCTTCACCATCACTTTCATTTAAACTTGTTTGCAGCGAAAGAGAAAATGTTCTTCCCTTCCTGGCAAATTTCTTTCTCCATATAACTTCGTTGCGAAAGTTGTATCCTGTAGAAGCGGAGGTAGTATTACTAAATCCATCATTGGTCAATGCTCCCTCTTCTGACATCATTTGAAAATCTGTAGCAGAGCGGTTGTTTGTTTTCTGGTAACTAAAGGATGGGATTATGCGAATGGAATTCATTGAATCAACCTGGTACAATGTATTCAGGTTAAACCGATGATTATTACTCAGGTTATCGCTGTAAGCATTTTGATTGTAGAAATAAGAAGTATCGGGTAAAATGTATTGCCGCTGTATATGGCTTTCCTGTTTTGGATTGAAGCGATTGTAAAAATAATTACTTTGAAAATCCAGCTTGGTACCAATGATATTATTATAATTCAATCCGCCACCCCATGCAGTATTGATACCGCTGTTTCGTCCACCCATGTTAAGTCCCATAGCTGCCGCTTCATCACCACTCATATTAATATTGATATTACCGCCGCCGCCACCTCGCTGCATTCTTGCCAGCTCGCCGGTAAAGTTCAAAATATCCATAAAAGAAAATCCTTCCGCATTGGTATTGTTACCCATGCCAATTGCAGAAAACTGTCTTGCTCCCTTAAATGAATTAACATTGAACCGGCCCTCATATCTTTCCTTATTTCCAACTCCGGCATTTACTTTTCCAAACAAGCCCTTCTTCTTATCTTTTTTTAATTTAAGATTAATGGTTTTTTCAGAATTGCCGTCTTCAAATCCAGTTAATTGAGCCTGGTCGCTTTGTTTGTCATATACCTGTACTTTATCTACCGCATCTGCAGGTAAATTTTTGGTAGCGATCTTGGGATCGTTGCCAAAAAACTCTTTTCCATCTACCAGTACTTTGGTTACTTTTTCCCCTTGTGCTTTAATGGTTCCGTCTTTGTCAACTTTTACACCGGGTAGTTTTTTTAATAACTGCTCTACACTTGCATTGGGCTGTGTTCTAAATGAACCGGCATTGTATTGAACGGTATCGCCAATCATTGTAACGGGTGGAGCTTCATTTTCGAGTACTACTTCTTCCAGTACTTTGTTTTTGTCATTCATTACTACATTGCCAAGCTCTGCATTTTTACTGGTATCGCTGATGGTAAAAAATGTATTGTTGTTATGATAATTAACATGGCTGATGAGGAGGCGGTACTCGCCGTTGGCAATTCCTCTTAATTCAAAACGTCCGTCATTACCGGTCATGGAAAATGAAACCAACGAAGAATCCTTCTTTTCTAGTAGTGAAATGGTAGCACCAGCAACTGGTTGCTTACTGATGGTATCAAAAGCAACTCCTTTTACAATACCATTTTTTTGGGCTTGTACTATTGTTACCGTACAAATCAATACCAGTAAGAGGACAATTTTTCTCATAGCTAATCCATTTCAGCTACGAAAATATTCTTACCAATTAATAATGCTGGTTAAAGGGGCTATGTTTAATGTTAATGAAGGTTAATGTTTAGGAACTGGTAATTGGGTATTAGTTAATTTGGAAACAGCCATTCCGCAAAAGCCTAATACCCGGTTAACTAATTAACTTATTCCCTAATAGCGCCTCTTTCATCATCTTCTCTTTCCCGGTCGTAAATCAATAGTTTTACTTTCCATTCCATGGGTTCTATGTACTGCATAGAGATTTCTACTTTCAATTTCTTCATGGCTTCGGTAGCCGGTTCAAAAGAAAATAAAACACTGGTGAATTTTATAGATTCTTCCGGCGATTGATAATCCGCTTTAAGCTTAAAGGTTCCATTACCTGCTTTTATAGAAAGATTATTGAGCTGATTAAAAAGTGATTTGAATTTTTGTTTGGCCTTATCAAAACTTTCTGTTGTAAGCATCAAAGCCTGCCAGCTGCATATTTCTTTTTTAGCAGGGTAACGGGTAATAAATGCTTCTTCGGCACCATGCACTGCAAAGTTGCAATGGTAATCGGTTGATTGAGTGTTTTGCGCCAACACTTCTCCCATCAAATTAATAAAGCGGTTTGGATAATCTTCAATTACTTTCTTTACATCGCTTGCTACTCCATTGATAGCTGGTAGTTTTAATTGGGCAGTAGAATGTGTGGCAAAAAGAAAGCTGATAGTAATAAGGGCAAGTGTTTTTACGGATTTTTTCATGCAGTATGGATTTATAGGGTTGGTAATGAGAGACAATATTATAAAAAGCAAACTTTATTACATACTTTTAAATAGACACATACGTTAATAACTTTGAAAAATATCCAAGTATGAAAAACAGAAACCTGGTTCATTCCCATCAATCGGCGAAAATTTATCGCCACTATTACAAATCTTCTTTTAATGTATTGCGGTTATTTAAATCGGTGTTATCGGTAATCATTTCCGGTTCATCGCCAGCAGCGGCAGCACACTACAGAAGAAAATAATTTTTCTTTACTAACCCTCATGCTATAAAAAATGTCCCACCAACTGGCGGGACATTTCTATTTGTATCACTAATGGGAATTACTTATTAATACATTCTTACATCTCTCATATTTCTTTCCATCATTCTTGGCATACCCGGTGTTGTTGCTGCTTTACCACCCATTTTATTCAGGTTATATAAGAAGCTTACCATAAAGTATCTTTTCAATACCATACTTCTTGTATCCTGTATGTAGTTATCGCCTGTAGTACGGGCAATACTTTGATTTTGATTCAGAATATCATTTACAGATAATTTCAGCTCACCATTTTTCTTTTTAAACATTTGTTTGCTAACACTGGCATTCCATAAAGGAATATTCTGGTTAAATCCTTCGGCACGGCCTGTATTTATTAAGTAATCAAAATTGGTAGAAAGAATAATATTCTTAGGGAATGTATAAGCAACATCTCCGGAATAGGTTTGCGTAAAAAAGTCTTCGTTCAACATAGAGTTGATACTATACTTTACATTGTTGTAAGCAAGATTTGCTTTTACACCAAAATCAATTTTGTCTTTATTGATATTGACGCCTGCGCCTTGTGAGATGGTAATTGTTTTTGTAATATTCTTTTTCAAATTAACAAGGCTTATATCATTTGCGTACGACATGTTGTTGGTAAAGTTCAGGCTGGAGCCTTTCAACTTTGGATTCTTAAATGGTAAGCCCAATGTTATAAAAGAAGAACCTCTGAAATAACCGTTTACGTTCTCATAATTGGTTATTTGCAGCGGACCCTGTGTAGTAATGCTGTTTACAATTTTATTTTGCGTGGTACTTAAGCTAAGATTTGCAGCTATGTATTTGAACGTAAGAATATTAAATGTATTGAAGCCAATATTAAAATTATGATTAAACTCCTGGTTCAATTCAGGATTACCAATTCTGATATTCAATGTATCACTTGCATCCGGTACATTTTGTAATTGGTTTACGCTGGGCTGATTAGTACGGCCATTATATGAAATCCGCAGGTTTTTACTTCTGCTAGGCGTAAAGTTGAAATTTGCAGTTGGGAAAATATTTGTATACGTCTGGCTGGTTATGGTTGTTTTGTCCGTTACAGCCTGGTAGCTATCGCTGCCCAACGTTGCTCTTTGTACTCCCACACCAAACTGGTAATTATATTTTTTCTCCTGCACCCGGAAGTTAGCACCAAACCGATGCGCCAGGAAAGTGTTTATAAAATCATTCGTTTGTAACAAGTTTGGATTATCATATTTATCCGTAACACCGTTGTAATTAAATGTTTCTCTTCTCGACTCACTTTTATTATTGGTATAAGCGTAGTTCAATTCCAATAATTTATTCAGGCCAAACGGTTCTGTGTAAGAAGTGCTGATAACATTATTGTTTGTTTCTGTTTTTTGTTTCGAATTTTGGTTTTGTACAAACGAATTGTACAGTGTGCCATCTTCCTGGTAAAAATTATTGGTAGAAAGTGTCAACCCATCGCTTTGGCTATTACCAATTGTATTGTTCCAACCTAACGTTAAAGTTCTGCCGGTTTTTCTAAACTTATGGCGAAATAAAAAGTTGTTGCCAATATTTACACCATTACGTTTATTGGTGTTTTGGGAACTTCCATCAATAGATAAAAATTCTTTGCCCGGCATTGCAGAACGGGTTGATGAAATGCTTTGACTGAAATTATCTGAATGCTGGAGGGTTACCGAAGGTGTATATAAAATAGAATTAGCAGAGTCTATCTGGTATTCTATCCGCATATTTAACCGGTGATTCTGATTCAGGTTGTTCGACATGGTTTCTCTTGAAAGACTTGCGGTTGAATCATTCGCAAAAAATGTTTGACGGAATGTGCTTTGCTCCTGTTGAGGTTTTGAATCGGAAAAGAAATAACTACCGCTTACTTTTATTTTGCGGCCCCACATATCGGAGTAGTTTAAACCTACAGAAGTAGATTTGATAATTCCTGTGCTTGCTCCACTTAATCCGCCACCGCTAAATCCACCGCCGCCACCACCACGGGTTGACATCATTTGCATTCCACTGCCGCCAGCTTGTCCGCCCTGGCCACCACCACCAAATCCGCTAAAACCTCCCATGGAACTAATGATGTCTGAAAAAGAGAAGCCTTGCTTGTTAATATTATTGGAGTTGAACAAAAGTGAAATACGCTGATCCCCATTAAATTTATTGATCATCGCATTGCCTTCATAACGGCCCTGGTCACCTACGCCTAACAAGGCCCTGGCAAAATATCCTTTGTTACGGTCTTTCTTTAATTTAATATTAATGGTTTTGCTTCTGCTGCCATCATCTATTTTAGTAAACTTGGCCTGGTCACTCATATCATCAAATACCTGCACACTCTCGATCATATCGGCAGTAAGATTTTTAGTAGCCAACTTAGGATCATTACCAAAAAACTCTTTACCATCTACCAGCACTCTCTGTACCTGTTCGCCTTGTGCTTTTACGTTACCTTCTTTATCAACTTCAACACCGGGTAGTTTTTTCAGTAAGTCTTCGGCTGTTGCATTCGGTAGTGTTTTAAAACCACTTGCATTAAATTGTACCGTATCGTTCTTTACTTGAATAGGAGATTCGCTGGTGATGGTAACACCTTCCAGCGTTTTATAATCTTTTTCAACTGTAATACTTCCAAGGTCAATCGCTTTTTCCGTTGCGGTTAGAGAGAATGTTTTTTTGATCTCCATAAATCCCTTGCTGGAAATTACCACCCGGTAATCGCCTTCTGCCAATCCTTTTATTTCAAAAGCACCTTGCTTATTTGACAGGGTAAAGTTGGCTAGGGAGGAGTCTTTTGCGTTTAAAACTGAAACAGTCGCATCGCTTACGGGTAATTTAGACGCCGTGTCAATTAGCTTTCCTTTTATACTTCCAT
Source organism: Bacteroidia bacterium Ga0077558 (assembly GCA_001464625.1). GTDB lineage: Bacteria > Bacteroidota > Bacteroidia > Chitinophagales > Chitinophagaceae > JJ008. Next base: position 39,962 of record LNFJ01000101.1, read on the forward strand.
CTGCTTTTTGTGCATTTACTGTAGCGAAAAGGGTGAAAATCAACAGGGATAAGGTAAAAATCTTCTTCATAAATGGTTTGTGTAGTGTACGAAAATAGACGTAATAAGGCAGAACAACCTTCGGGAGCAGGGTATATTTTGCCAAAAACCCGATGAATTGCACTAATGGACGATAAACGGCACTAACGACCGGGAAAAAGAAGCTCCCGATTGCGGATTTGAATGGCACGGTCTAAACCGGTGGTTGATTTATTTTGAAAGGAACTGCTTAGAGCCAACGTTGCAAACTGCCCGGCCAAAAAGCCATAGGTAAGATTGCGGTTATTATCAGCCGTCCCTTTTGCTACCCCGATGATAGCAAGTAATGAAACGTATCGTAAAACAGTGCTGATGGTTTTATCCTTTTTGGCTTTTGCGTATAGATCAAAAGAAATAGACGGGATTGTAAACTCTTCCTGCAATGCATTAAAAGAAACTTTATTTCCGCCTTTCATAAAATGGCTACCATAGCGGTAGACGAGTTGCTGGTCGTATTTTTTGAGGAGGGAGTCTGATTGGGAAAAACTGTGATAGCTAATAAACAGGAAGGTGAAAGCAATTAGTATTTTCATTTGAAGGAAGTTTGACCTGTTAAAGAATTAATGATACGGCTTACAAATTTATTTATAGATTCTGATTCTTCATGTTTAAACTCCCAGCTCCTGTTCTTTTTTGCATTGGGGAAATTATACCGTTTTACAACTATGCTGCTATCCGACTCTATACTACAGGCTGAGATTTCAAGGGACTGCATTAATGGTTTTGCAAATTCCGATTCTTTTATAAAGTAGTCCTTATCTTTTTGGATGTTTTCAAGATTATCAAGCATTCGTTGCTTATTATTTACGCCGAATAAATCTGTAAAATATTTTTTAGAAATTTCAGCCGCTTCATCATAATTAAGGCTTTCAAACTTTCTTGCCTTTAGGCTGTCCCTAAGCAATGTTTGTATATCCATCCTAAAAAGAGAGTCCGTCCGGGCAGCTTCAACCCTTACCGGTAATGAATGAACTAATAAAAGCGAATCAATATTTTTTCGTTCTTGCTTTCTTGTTGCTGCACCTGTTTGGGCTGTTGCATATGAGGCTATAGTGCAAATTATAAATATCAAAATATATAGCCCCCTTGTCATCTTGTAAATGTAAATAAGTACCAAGAAGTTTCCTATACTACCTTATTAGTATTTAATACTCGAAAACATCTCCTATATTTTAAAGTTATCTAGGCATTTTAACTAAACAAATACTCCACATCCTCCCTAGTCAGCGATTTTACAAATGTGGCATCATCAGAAATGATGTCTTTGGCTAATGCCCGTTTCTTTTCCTGCAGTTGTAGTATTTTATCTTCTATCGTGTCTTTACAAATCATGCGATAGGCAAAAATATTTTTTGTTTGCCCTATACGGTGTGTACGGTCAATGGCCTGTTGCTCTACCGCCGGGTTCCACCATGGGTCAACAATATATACATAGTCGGCCGCAGTAAGATTCAAACCCACTCCACCGGCTTTTAATGAAATGAGGAATACTCTTACTTCATCATTGTTTTGAAAACTTTGTATTGCCTTCTCTCTATCCGGTGCAGATGTACTTCCATCAAAATATTCATATTTCACTCCCAACTCTTCCAGCTTGGCCCTTATTAATGCAAGCATACCCAAAAACTGGGAGAAGATGAGTGCCTTATGATTACCGATATTTTCTGTGATCTCTCTTGCCAGCTCATCTAACTTGATAGAATGATTTTCAAATTTTTCCTGTTCATTTAATATTGCCGGCGAATCGCAAATCTGGCGCAGTTTCATCAATCCTTGTAAGATCGTTAACTGTGATTTTTGAATGCCCTGCGTTTCAATCGTACCGAGTATCTGGTTGCGGAAATCATTTCTGTACGCATCGTAAATATTTCTTTGTTCATCTTCCATTTCGCAGAACAAGATCATTTCCTGTTTTTCCGGAAGATCTTTTGCTACTTGTTCCTTTGTTCTTCGTAATATAAATGGATAGAGAATTTTTTTGAGGTGATCTTTTCTATCCTGCTCGCCAAATTTATCAATAGGTATAGCAAACTCCTGGCGGAAGAATTCCATGGTCCCCAACATGCCGGGATTTAAAAAATTCATCTGCGCAAAAATGTCAAAGGTGTTATTCTGCAATGGCGTACCACTCATACAAAGACGGTGCTTTGCATTAAGTAATGATGCAGCTTTGGTTACTTTACTTGCCGGATTTTTAATGGCCTGGCTTTCATCCAGGATCACATAATCAAGATCTACACTCATCAATAGTTTTATATCACTCCGTAATGTTCCGTAAGTAGTAATGGTAACATCATGGTCGGTCAATTCTTCTTTTGTTCTGGTTCTTGTGCCGCCATGATGAATTTTATACGTTAGGGTAGGAGTGAATTTTTTTATTTCATTCTCCCAGTTATAGATCAGCGTAGTTGGGCAAACTACTAATGCTTTGAGTGTTCCTTTTTCTTTTTTAAAATGCTCCATAAAAGATAGAGCCTGCACCGTTTTACCCAATCCCATATCATCAGCCAATATTCCGCCCCAATTAATATCTTTTAAATAATTCAACCATTGAAAACCAGCTACCTGGTAAGGTCGCAAAATCATTTTTAAATGATAGGAGGGGTCGATCTCGTTTATTTTATTAAACTCCCGAAGGGTTTGATATTTTTCTTCCAGTTGTACGATCAGTTCTTCTTCATCTCTTGTTTCATACAGTTCATCTACTACACTTAAATGATAGCGGGACAGTTTTAGTGAATCTGTTTTCCCTTCACCTACTCTAAAAAGAAGCGAATATTTTTTTAACCACTCTTCCGGCAATATTCCCAATGTTCCATCATTCAATTGTACAAACTGTTGCTTATTGGCTAAGGCTCTTTTTACTTCGGCCACGGTTACCTGCTGATCGCCAAAAAGAATGTCCACCTTTGCATCAAACCAATCGGTATTGCTGCTAATGAAAATTTTTGTTTGCGGCTTGGCTGTATTGAAACGAAAATTTTTCAACGCTTCAAATCCAAACACCGGTGTTTTCATTTCCTTCATGGCATCTACAAATAAAAAGAACCAGTTGTTTTTCAACACATCTGCTCCTTTTAATGCCAGGGTTCCGGAATCTTCATTGTAGGCAAAACTCGAATGCAGATTTTGCAATTTCTGTATAAACTCTCCTTCTTTTTCCCTGTTGCGATGCACCACCAGCACTTTATCTCCCTGCGGCACTATCATTTCATCCCGGTCTCTTGTTTTTGTTTCATATCCTTTGTAAGAAAAAGAGGGTTGAAAAACAAGGTACTCGCCTTTTTCCATCAGGAATAATTTCACTTCCGGATTGCCATCTTTGATTTCCTGCACCAGCGATTTATCAAAATCCACCTTATGTTCTTTCGCCAGCGGCATAATAAATTCATTCAATGTTTTTGTCCATTCTTCTGCAGGCACACTCATTTTACCGGTTGGTAAAAATTTTTCTGCCAAATGAATTACCTCATTGTTTCTCCACAAATGCGCCTGGTTGTTGTATAAAAAGAATAATGGTGTGTTAGCCTCATTATCGCCCAGGTCAAATTCCAGCGGACCGGTTTTTACCCGGCATTGAATAGTATAATGCGAATTTTTCTTAATGATGAAATGTGGTCTTGCTTCCTCTGCCTGCAATTGTAGTGGCTCCAGGTTATTTGTTTTGAACGGCTTTTTATCGGGCAATAAAAAAACAAATGGACTACCTGAGGTTTCAATAAATATTTTTTTCAATTTGGGCAGCAAATATTCTGCTACTAATTCTTTTGTTTCCTCCGGCAGATCATCATCTTCATGGTGAATTATATTTTCCCAAATGCCGGAGAAGGGAGAGTTGCGGCTTACGTATTTATTAATTTCAGATTCTTGTAGTTTACGAAGCATGGTTAGTAATTCTCTGTCTGCTTCTGATAAATTATCTGCATTTACATAGCGGCTGATGTCTAACTTTTCTACTGTTCCAGCAAATGCATCGTTGCTTTCATTTGGCTCGCCAATTACAACATCAACAGTAAACTGCGGATAATTTTTTTTATTAAAATTGAAAACAACACCCAGTCGTTGCGAAGGCAATGTTACCGTGTCCTCTACTACCTGGGGAGCTTCCGCTATTTCCTTTTCTTTCATTGGCAGCAAAACGGGTTTGGGCACTGCTGCCACCGTTGCTACTCTTTTAATATTGGAATCCAGTACTCTTAAAAATGGTTTTCCATCTTTATAAGCAAATTCAAATTTTCCTTTTAAATCGTCGCTGAGTGAATAACCATATGCTTCGAGTAGTTTGTTTTTTTCTTTATCCCAATTGCGGATGCTTTCAAAATAGTTGGCACCATGTTTATTCAGCAATTGTAATAGCACAATTATTTTAGGAAGACCGAGCGGATGATTTTCATCCTCATAATCGCAACTGGTATCAAAATTCTTTTCTTCGTTCTTGCGGATGATTACTTTGTATTCTTTACCCTCCAGCTTTACTGTGGCTTTTACTGTTTCATTTTCTGCAAAATCAATAATGGCTTTATTGGTACGCAAAAAAACTTCTGCTTCTTCCAGTGTTTCGGGTGATGAAAGAAGACGCAATGTTTTCAGATCGATGGTTTTCATTTTAGCGACGGTATGCCGCTGGTCGTACTTCACCGACTCTGCTTGCAAATGGCCTCTGTCAATCATTTCCTGCAACTGAAATAATGCAGCAGCTTCATGGCGGCAAATATCTCCCAAATTATAAGGGCATGCACAACGAAGTGATGTTGCCTTTGATCATCTTTTACCCGGAAGACAGCAGATCCAAAAAGATCATCGTACTCTACTAATTCAACAAATCCGATTGCATGTATTTTCTTTCCCCTGCGAATTACTTCATCAGTTCCATGAGTATATACATACTTAATAAGGTGCGGTAATGCCATAGAAAAATTCCAAAATTTATTATTCTAAACCCCGGTTCAAAAAAGGTTAATCGGCAAATGTAAAAGAATGTGCAGCGGATTTCCTCGTAAAAGGAGGTAAATAAAAAATAAATTTTATTGGGAATTAGTACGGGTAAAATGGAGTATCTTAGTAAGTTTTTTATTTTGCAACCAGCTTTCCATCCACATATAAGGGCAACACATTTGCCAGATCCGGAGTAAGACAATATTTTATATCATCAATCAAACCAAATCTTTCTACCAGGCGATGATAATGTGTAAGCTTTGGTGCAAAATCCATCATTTTATTTTTATTCTTCAAGTACATTGTTTCGGCCATCAATGAACTATCGCAATGAATAGTAAA
>LNFJ01000102.1 GCA_001464625.1 Bacteroidia bacterium Ga0077558
GGTGGTAGTTAATACCAATGTTTTATTTTCAATAAACTCTCTTGTATATTCTAATGGAGAATTACCGTGTTGTAATCCTTCTGCTATCATTCCATCCCGTTCTCCGGCTGCAATACCTCCAATGCTTTTGCTGATGTCAATCGCTTTGGGAACAGAGTCAACTGGTATCACACATTTTGCACCATTGTATAATACAGAGGCGATGGTAGATGTAGCCCGGAATACATCAATTATTACTACAACACTATTGCTGAGGTCGTATAAATGTAATAGGGCGGGAGATAGCGATGTATTAATAGTTGGCTTATTGGTCATAGTAGGTAAAACACAAAAATAAAGGAAGAGAAATTAAGAAGTGTAGCTTGTTATTGAATTAACAGCTTTTTCCATTTATCAGTTTCTGCATATTCTTTAATGGTGTTATTCCGTTGCTCTAACAGACGGCGCATATACTTGGTTAGGTAAAGACTATTGAACCAGCGTCCAAACATCCCATACGGTGATTCAAAATGAAAAAGATCGATCAGGATAGTTCCGTTATCGCAGGGCTTAAAATAGTGTTCATGCTTCATCATTTTAAAATCTCCCTGCAATTGCTCGTCCATAAACATTTCTGATTTTTTCATTTCAGAAATTTTTACACGAAGCAACCGGTTTTTAAAGAGATGTTTAGCTTGCCAGGTTACGGTCTCATCCTTTTCAATCAACCCAAATCTTGTTCCGGCAACCGCTTCTTCCTTATATGCACTCATAGATTGTTTGTGTAAGCCAATATGACGGCTCAGGTCGAACACCACATCAGCAGGAGCAGCAATAAATGTAGTAAGGTGAATAGTTGGCATTGGGGCAAGTTTGAAGAACGATGTAAAAAGTACGAACTGCAACACAAAAATCTTACCGCTTCTTAATTTTATGAAAAAGGAATCTTTGCCACTTTTGCCTGCAGCAATTTATCTCTCACTTTAATGTAAATGTTCGTATCAAGAGCAGCAAAATTTGTTCGTACATACCCCATGCCAATAGCTTTTCCCAGACTTGGAGATTGGGTACCTGAAGTTACATTTCCAATTGTGGCACCGGTAAAATCTTTGATCTCATAACCATGCCTTGGTATGCCTTTCTCTATCATTTCAAACCCTACTAGTTTTCTTTCCAATCCATCCGCTTTTTGTTTGGCAAATATTTCTTTGGAAGTAAAATCTTTGGTGAATTTAGTAATCCAACCAAGGCCTGCTTCTAAAGGCGATGTGGTATCATCAATATCATTACCATATAAACAGAAACCCATTTCTAATCGTAATGTATCTCTTGCACCAAGCCCTACGGGTTTTAATCCTTGCGGACCACCAGCAGCAAAAATGGCTTCCCAAATTTTATCAGCAGCGCCGTCTTTGTCTTCAAAATAAATTTCCACCCCACCGGCTCCCGTGTATCCCGTTGCACTTACCAATACATTTTCAACACCTGCAAATATTCCTTTTTCGAAAGTGTAATATTTAAGATTTAGTACATCAATGTCGGTGAGTGGTTGCAAAATCTTTGTTGCATTGGGGCCTTGTATAGCCAACAAACAAGTTTTATCAGAGATGTTGTGCATCTCTACAGCATTGGTATTAAATTTTTGAATCCAGTTCCAGTCTTTTTCAATGTTGGAAGCATTCACTACCAGCATATATACTTTATTTTCTGCAATACAATACACCAGGAGGTCGTCTACAATCCCAGCTTCTTCATTCGGCAGGCAGCTGTACTGGGCTTGTCCTTTTTTTAGTTTAGCTGCATCATTACTGGTAACCCGTTGAATTAAATCCAATGCGCCGTCTCCTTTTAAAATAAATTCTCCCATATGGCTCACATCAAATACACCTGCATTTTTTCTTACAGCTGCATGTTCATCGTTAATGCCGGTATAGGAAATGGGCATATTGTATCCGGCAAACTCGGCCATTTTAGCGCCAAGGGCAATGTGTTTTTCTGTAAACGGAGTGTTCTTCATATGTAGCAAAATTGTGAGCAAATGTAGACAAAATGCTTATACCCTTACTACACTGCTTCGGTAAAAGAAATTTTGTTCTGCTTGAAATCTTTACATTTATAGAAAATAACTCCTGATGAAAAGAATTCTAGTGCTCTCGTTTTTTTTAATGGCTGCTATTTTTTCTAATGCACAAAAAATTACTGGTTGTGGTTTTAAGGTGCCTCCCCGGCAAATACTTAAAACAAATTTTGCCTCTGTATATGAAGCCAAAGAAATTTTGGATAATATGCTCGACACTATTCAGTGGAAAGAGAATTTTAGCATCAGAGAACAAAATGGAATTCGTAATGCCTATGCCACCATCATCAACCGGGTACGCTGGATCATTTATGATAATAATTTTTTAGAGGATATTGATGCATACACTTCTACCAAATGGGCTTCAATCAGTATACTGGCGCATGAAATGGGTCATCATTATTATAATCATGTAGTAAGCAGTAGCGGCAGCACACCACCAAAAGAAATTGAAGCCGATGCTTTTTCCGGGTATGTAATGCAAAAGCTAGGGGCAGGTCTTAATGAATCAATTGCAGCTATCAGTGCAATTGCAACAGACAGAGGAAGTAGTACACATCCGGCAAAAAAAGACAGGGTAGATGCTATTACCAGGGGATGGACTGCTGCAAAAAATACCAACACGGCACCAACTACAGTACCACCAAATCCAACAACACCAACCACCAATCCTCCAAAACCACCTACCAATCCAACACCTCCAACCACCACTCCTGCCGATGATGCAAGCTGGATAAGTCTTACTATACAAAGCACCAAAGATGAATCAGTAATGCTAAGTGATGATGGAAAAAATTATTTACGGGTAACAATTAAAAGCGGGGGTTCTTTTGTTTTCAAATTCGAAGTGTATAATTATGGCTGGCTGAAGCTTCCCTATTTTAATGGTTATCGGGTATATAAATTACTCCATGGAAAAGATTACTCCATTCTCTGGAACCGGCGAACAAAAAACTGGACTGTTGTTGAAGTACCTGAATAATATTGTATCAAAAACAAGATGGCCCTCTTAAGGGCCATCGTTATACCCGGCTCTATTGCCGGGACTTCAACCTATGTATTAGTGGTCATAACTAACCACTCTTGTTACTTTCCATTCGCCATTTTTCTTTTGCCAGATCATCATATTCTTAAAAGTGCCGCAATCATTTTTTCCATTTTCAATATGACAAAATGTATGAGAACAAATTTCAACAGCTCCATAATC
>LNFJ01000103.1 GCA_001464625.1 Bacteroidia bacterium Ga0077558
ATGGATCACATTAAAAAAATGTTTTCCATGCTGGGTGAGAAACCCAAAGCAGGTTTTGACAGGGTGAAAGCAAAAGCTCCTGCAAAAAATGTAGAAGAGTTATACGGTTTATTTCCGCAGGATGGTAAACCGTATGATATTGTAGATGTAATTGAAAGAATTGTTGATGATAGTGAATTTGAACAATTCAAAGAAGATTATGGCAAAACAATTGTTTGCGGATATGGTCGTGTAGATGGATGGGCTGTTGGTATTGTAGCCAACCAACGCAAAATTGTAAAGAGCAAAAAAGGTGAAATGCAAATGGGTGGTGTGATTTATAATGATAGTGCCGATAAAGCTGCCCGTTTTATTTTGAATTGCAACCAGAAAAAAATACCATTAGTTTTTTTACAGGATGTAACAGGCTTTATGGTGGGCAGCCGCAGCGAACATTCAGGCATTATAAAAGATGGTGCTAAGATGGTGAATGCGGTGGCAAATTCGGTGGTACCAAAAATTACGATTGTTGTTGGCAACTCTTACGGAGCAGGTAACTATGCTATGTGTGGCAAAGCCTATGATCCCCGATTTATTTATGCCTGGCCTTCTGCAAAAATTGCGGTGATGGGTGGTGATGCGGCAGCAAAAGTTTTATTGCAAATAGAAGTAGCTTCTTTAAAAGCAAAAGGCGAAGTGATTACTCCGGAGAATGAAAAGAAATTGCTGGATGAAATAAAAGGCCGTTACGATAAACAAACCTCACCTTACTATGCTGCCGCAAGATTGTGGGTAGATGCGATCATTGATCCGATGCAAACACGGCAGTATATTTCGGAAGGGATCAATGCGTCCAATCATAATCCCGAGATGAATGATTTGAAAACAGGGGTATTTCAAGTATAATATATTTTAAATGTTGAATGAGTACAGTAACAATTTATACAGACGGATCTTCCAGAGGCAATCCCGGCCCGGGTGGTTATGGCACTATATTAATGAGTGGGCAGCACCGGAAAGAATTATCGCAGGGTTATCATCGTACTACAAATAACCGCATGGAATTGATGGCTTGCATTGCCGGATTAAAAGCATTAAAGAAAGAAGGCATGAATGTGACGATCTTTTCCGACAGTCAATATGTAGTAAAAGCATGGGAAGAAGGTTGGCTGAAGAACTGGATCAAAACAAATTTTAAAGGCGGTAAGAAAAATCCTGATCTGTGGTGGGAGTTTTATGAGTTGTCTAAAAAGCATACGATCAAATTCAAGTGGGTAAAAGGACATGCAGACAACCCGTTTAATAATCGGTGCGATGAATTAGCAACAGAAGCGGCAGATGGAAGTCATCATACGTTGTTGCATGACGAAGGGTATGAAGGAACTGCAGCATAGAAAATCTAATTAAAAAGTTAGAATAAGCGGAGTCTTGTCACTCCGACGAAGGAGGAGTCTCAAACTCTAATTATGAATTGAAAATTTTTGTATTTGAGATGCCTCGTACCTCGGCATGACAACTCTGGTGATTCTAAAATTTACCTATTGAAAGAATAAATTAAATGAGCACAAAAAATTCTCTCTGCTCCTGGAGTGGCGGTAAAGACAGTTGCTTTGCACTGATGCAAGCCATACAGCAAGGTTATTCACCAAAAGTTTTATTGAACGTATTGAACGAAGCCGGAAAAATTTCCCGTTCGCATGGAATACCATCGGCCATACTACAGGCACAGGCCAATACAGCAGGTTTACCCATTCATCTTATCAGCAGTTCCTGGAACGAGTATGAAGTAAATTTTACCGAAGCATTAGCTGCATTAAAAAAACAGTATCAACTTTCGCATGCCGTTTTTGGCGATATAGACCTGCAACCCCACCGTGACTGGGAAGAAAAAGTTTGTACCAACGCAGGGTTAACAGCTATTCTACCCTTGTGGCAGCAAGAACGAAAAACATTAGTGCTGCAAATGCTGGAAGCCGGCATAGAAACGATGATCGTAAGTTGTAATGAAATAATGGGTGAACGTTTTATTGGAAAGATGATCACTCCTGCTTTGGTGGATGAATTAGAAGCAATGGGAATTGATGCTTGCGGAGAAAATGGCGAGTATCATACATTAGTATTGGATTGTCCCTTGTTTGAAAATAGAATTAATGTTTCGGTGAAGAATAAATTATTACATGAAAAGTATTGGTTTTCGGAATTGGAGTTAGAAGAGTCAATGGTAAATAGTGAATAGTCAATAATGCACAGGGGACTCGCAAATGGTGATACTTAGACAAGCTCAGTAGTGGGCAGAAAGATGAAGTGTGCGACGCAACTGGGATGATAGTAGTAATGAAGTCCGGCACATAAAAAAGCCCACTCTTACGAATGGGCTTTCAAAAATATCTTGAATAGATTATGCTAAGGTAAGCTGCGTTCTTCTTGCTGTCATGTAATTATAGCTAAGCAATATAACCGGTAAGAAAACTACCGTTGCAATCAATGCATTTTTATAGAATGGCAAACCGGCTGCATAGCAAGTCAACAATCCGCTAAAGTTTTTTGTGTATGTAACTTCTGTTGCACTCATCCATACGCCAAAGTTGGACAATAAAAAGAAAACAGTAGGAGCAGCAACAGCACCAATAGCAAGGCTGCTGTAATTTCTTCCTTTCAATAACCAGCCAATTAATGTTGCAGACATCAGGATCAAATAATTTTTCCACTGGCCGCTGTAGAAACCTGCGTAGGGAAACAGCTCTTGTGTATATAAAAACTGTATTACCGCATCGCTAACGAATAATGCCAGCAATGGTAACAAGAAAGAAAAATCTTTTTGTTTGATGATAAAACCGGAGAATAACGCAATTGCAATTACCGGTGAAAAGCCAGACATGTCCAGATCAGGCCCGAAGAAATATTTACAAGCTGTTGCCAATGCAATGAGAACCAGTGTAAAAACAATTAACCTTCCGTAACTCTTCATATTAAAATAATTGAATGATGGGCAAAAATAACCGAATTGGAGCAATTCATCAGTCTATTTATCAACGATTGTTAATTGCTGTGGAAGCCCTGTAAACAGTGGCTTTGCGGAGCCCTTTTACCTGCACCGTACTCATCGGAAGGGCCACGGCCGATACATTACCCGGCTTTAGTTCAACTATGGTTTCGCCGCTGCTTAATTCAACTGCACCTTCTGACAACAATACAATTTCTGCCAATGTGGTAGAAAAACTAGCTACCTGGTTTGGTTCCAGTTCAATTACATTCAACTGAAAATCGTTTACTGGTGTAATATATTTTTTTTCATCGCTATTGATTGCTTGCGGATGTAGAATATTTGGTACCGTAGCTTCACACTTCACATGTTTCATTAATTCTGCTACATCAATATGCTTGGTAGTTAATCCTCCCCTCAATACATTATCAGAGTTAGCCATTATTTCTACACAATTACCTTCAAGGTATGCATGGGGCACACCAGCATCTTGAAAAAGGCCTTCCCCTTTTTTTAAATGAACAATGTTGAAAAGATAAATAGAAAAGATGCCTCTGTCCAGGTTGCCATTCCGGGTAAAGGTTTGTGCAGCCCGAAATGCCCAAAAGTCTTCATCGTTTTTATCAGGGCTATCAAGGCTATAATTTTTTGAAATGTTATCTATTAGCGGTTGTAAAACCCTGTTTACTTCTTCCTGGGGCATTTCCATTACATGTTTATACAATCCGCCATAGCCGGATTGATTGAACACTTCTAACAACTCCCGCAGCTCCACCACATTTAATAAGGTATAGACCAATTGGTCAGCCGGTTTAAATCCATGCAGCAACCAAAAATCTCCAAGAGCCACCAGCATCTCTGGCTTATGATTATCATCTTTATAATTACGGTGAGGTGCAGTAAGCAATACCCCGGCAGCATTTTCCCTTGCAAATTCAATGGCTGCTGCTTGCTTTGATGGGTGGACCTGTACTGAAAGCATTTGCTTTACATCCTGTGCCTTGAATAAATAAGGCAGGTCACCAATTACTGCTGTTAAGGGCATTTCCTCATTGGTGGTTGTTTTTATTATACCAATTCCTAACGGATGTGTACCCATCCAATATTCAGCAAATGGTTTTCCCTCTTTGTTTTCCACCTGTAATAAAGATGGAATAAAGGTTTGCCCACCCCAATCGTAATGTTTTATTACTCCCTCTAGATTATAAATGCCCGGCATGCAAAAAATTTTCTTTTTATCTTGGCGTAAAGATAATGCATGGCCACTCATAATGATTTGGGAAAAGAGGGGGAGGATCAGGCGGCTGCATGGCTGGCAGAAAAAGGCTACGAAATATTACATCGTAACTGGCGATACTCCCATTATGAAATTGACATCATTGCTACCAAAGGAAAGTTTCTGCATTTTGTAGAAGTAAAAGCAAGAAATTACACACCGTTCGATTACCCGGAGAGCAGCGTTACCAAAAAGAAATTTAAAAACTTACAGAAAGCGGCCGATGAATTTTTATTTCAGCATCCCGGCCATGTATGGATACAATACAATATACTGGCCGTTACTTTTCATGCCGATAAGGAAGATGAATATTTTTTGATTGAGGATGTTTTTATGTAGTGAATAGTCAATAGTTAATAGTGAAGAAAAAGCGTTGTGTCATTGACTATTGACTATTTCACTCTCTCCATCATCTTCTCCACCAACCGATGCGTAGCGGGGCAGTATTCTACATTTTGCTTGTGTATATGTACAAAGTCTTTGAACTTTTTAGACAGATGTGGAAACCCGGCGCAATCTGCCGGACGAATTTCATAAATACTGCATTTATTATCTTTTAAGTTCAGCCACTGGCAGGGTTCTACTTTATTCATCCAATCTCTTTCACCACCTCTTTCTCTTTTCAAATATTTTTGCTGAAACTCTTCCACTGTTAATTTAAAATGAGCTGAAATTCTTTTCAGGTCTTGCTTATTAAAAGTTGGCGTCATTGTTTTACAACAATTGGCACAGGTAAGGCAACCTGTTTCCTGCCATACTTCTTTTTCTAATACAGCAATGTGGTTATCGAGTCCACGGGGGGCATTACTTTCCAGTTTAGTAAGAAAACGGCGAAAACGATTTTTAGTAGTAATAGCCAACTTTCTAAAGGAACGCAGATTAATAGGTTTCATCTCACTCATGCGCCGAAGATACAGATTGAACGGCTTCATAGAGCAGCGGAAATGCATTAAAATTTTTATACATAAACATGAACTTAGGTGCTAATACTCCCCTTTCTAACAGGCAAAAGAATTTTCTCATCACAAATCACATTGGCTATTTTTGTTTTTCCTTAAAACCAATTGTATGAAACTATTGATTGCTCCCCTGTTTATGATAGCTATTGTATCGATGTTGGTATCCTGCGGTGGATTTTCATCAACACCAGCCACTTTTTGTGATACTATTTGCCTGAAAGACACATTGAAATTTGCAGGCAACCACAAGCTGGAGCCATTTGTTTACCTGAGTGTAAAAGATTGTAAGCCGGATAGTATTATCTGGAGTTATAAAGGACTTGGCTCTAACCGTAAAACCAAGTTTGATTACACTTCTACCTCCGTAAACAAAGATTATATCCGTTGTATTTTCAACGACACGTCTGCCGCTTTTATATTGTTTAATGATTGCCTGACAGGCCGTGGCTTCCAGATCAAATTACCATTCAGCAAAACTGAAAACTTCTCGATGAGAACCAGTGGTATCAATAGTCTCGATCCTAAATTCTCTGTAAGTGAAAACTTAATGGCATATACAGACAGGGGGAATATTTATATTGAAGAATTTACCACGGGTAAAAAAGCTATGATGACCTTTGGCGAAAAATTAGATATTGATTACGATGCTATTCATGAGCATATTGATTCTGTTAATGTAACTAATAGCCGTATTTGGGTAAAAGTTAAAAAGGGGAAAGAGTGGGCTGTGCTGGAAAAAAATATCACTCTTGAGTAATGTGGGAACCTTACAAAAAAGGTTTTAAATCATACCTGCAGTTAGAAAAATCGCTGTCGGATAATTCAGTGCAGGCCTATGGAAGGGATATTGAACTGCTAACACAATTCTTACAGGAAGCATCAGCAATGAAAAATCCTGCTGATGTTACCCTTAAAGACCTGCAAGCTTTCTTAAAACAAATTACTGAGCTGGGTATGACAGCCAGTTCGCAAGCCCGGATCATTTCGGGCTTGCGGGCTTTTTATAAATACTGTCAACTGGAAGATATTTCTACAACAGACCCTACCCTTTTATTGGAGGCGCCAAAACTTAAACGTTCATTACCGGATGTGCTGAGTTTTGATGAAATAGAAAACATTATTGCACAAGTTGATGTAAGTAAACCAGAAGGTGGCCGTAATAAAGCGATTGTAGAAACTATGTACAGTTGTGGTTTGCGGGTAAGTGAAGTAGTGAACCTGAAAATATCACAACTTTATTTAGATGTTGGGTTTATCCGTGTAATTGGGAAAGGTGATAAGGAACGATTAGTGCCTATTGGCAGCAGTGCCAGTAAATACATATCAATTTATAAAAATGATATACGGGTTCATGCCGATGTAAAGAAAGGCAGCGAAGACATTCTCTTTCTTAATAACCGGGGCGGTCAGTTATCGAGAGTGATGATTTTTTATGTTATTAAAGACTTGGTGGCGAAGGCCGGCATTAAGAAAATAGTTTCGCCCCATACATTCCGGCATTCATTTGCAACACATTTGGTGGAAGGTGGTGCAGATCTGCGGGCAGTGCAGGAAATGCTGGGGCATTCAAGTATTACGACAACGGAAATTTATACGCATCTTGACCGGGAATTTTTGAGAAAAACGCTGGAGCAGTTTCATCCGGGGTTTAAGTAGGTGTCTACCACAAAGGCACCGAGTTAAAACAGCACAAAGGACACAAACTTATTGAACGATAATTTTCTCCGTATATTTTTTACCCGATCTTTTATTCGTAAAAACTATAAAATAATTTCCAGCAGCGGTTTTCGGCATATCTACGTTTAGCAATTTTGCTTCTGCATCAATCCATATTTCTTTTTTGTGTACCTGCTGACCAGAAAGGTTTAGCAATTGAAGCATATAGTATCCTTCTTCAGAGTTATTCCATTCAACATTAAGATTGGTGCCGCTAATAACAGGATTAGGATAAACGGATATTTTATTTATTTCATTAGTGTAGACTTCTGGAACTTTTGTCTCTACTACACTAGAAGTAATTTTGGATACAGCCCCAGTTACATAACCTTTTACAACATTAGTATAACCAGCAACCACTAGCACCTCCCCTAACATACTTTCAGGTTTTAAATTAATTACAAGCTTTGATCCGGAAGCATCTTCTATATCTACCTTAATATCAGAAGCCTCAAAACCAACAGATGAAACATGTATTACACTGTCCTTCGACAAATGGCTAACGGGCAAACTGAACACACCATTTTCATCAGACACTGCACCAAAACCTTTTACTCCGGTAGTTATACTTGCATATGGAATAGGGTCTCCGTTTTCATTGGCCACCAATCCACAAATTGTTGTTTTGAAAAGAACAGGCTTCACATCGTTCTTTGTAATAAGATCGTCCTTCTTAGTATTTTCAACGGCCATTATGTTTTTGGGCAGCACCATTCCCAATGTCCTGAATTCGCTTGTTATGGGTGTACGTACGGTATCTTTTGTTGCAGACACATATGCTTTGTTGTTTTTTTGTGCTGATGCTTTGGAAACAAATAATGCAGGCAACAAAAAGCCGAAGAAATATTTTATCCAGGGAATTCTTTTCTTAGGAATAGCAATGTCTCTATCTAATTGGTCAGTCATAAAACGACCACAAACAGACCCGGTACCGGGCTTTTTGAAAAATTGTGCTACCTGCTGATCACTCATACTAGTAAAATCAATTACCTGTTTTTGGCAGGAGCCACAGAATTTTCCTTTTTCAACGGGGCTCATGTCATCCCAATTTTCGTGGCAGGGTTCGGCGATGGAAAGCTGTAATTTCTTGTTCATAAAGGATGAATTATTGTAGTATTAGCTTACTGGATGCCAGTAATTGGCCGTTTGCATACAGGTGCACCAAATAAATTCCTGAAACCCAGCGGGAATCGGTGGCAATGCTGAATCGGTTGAGACCTTTTATAGCTTTTTGGGATTGTGATAGCAGAAGTTTGCCATCTAGCCCGGTGATTTTAATTGTAATTGGCTGTTCTGATTCTGTAGAAGTTTCAAGAATGAAAATCTTGCTTTTTACTACGGGATTTGGGAATATTTTCATATTCGCTGATTTAGTACCATTTTTATCTCCCACTTCTGAATCAACTTTTATACAAACACCTGCTACCCTACAGCTAAATCCGCCACAAGAAATACGTCTAACTGAGAAACCTGCAAGAACAACATTGTCACAAATTTTCAAATCCTTTTCCAATAAAATCTCTCTCTCTTTGTTATAATTGTTTTGAAAAACTGATGTGAAGGTTT
Source organism: Bacteroidia bacterium Ga0077558 (assembly GCA_001464625.1). Taxonomy (GTDB): domain Bacteria; phylum Bacteroidota; class Bacteroidia; order Chitinophagales; family Chitinophagaceae; genus JJ008. The sequence goes on from LNFJ01000103.1 coordinate 8,480, forward strand.
TGTACCCAACTGATGAAACATTGATTGTATAGTTGATCGATGATTTTAGTTTGTCGGCTATAACTACTCCGCTATCATTTGCTGACATCATTAATGTATCTCGTTTATCGGCAGAGATAAATGATACAGTAGCACCGGCGATTCTTTCCCCATTTAAAAAGTCTTTGATGACAAATTTTCTGATACCGGCTTGTTTCGTTGTAATAACAATAACTCCATTGCTTGCTCTACATCCATAAATTGCTGATGCCGCTGCATCTTTTAGTATGTAAATGCTTTCTATATCATTTGGATTTAAATTTCTCATTTCGGTGCTTAACACGATAAGCCCGTCAATAATAATCAATGGAGAATCACCAGAAGTTAGTGTTCTCCCACAGCGAATAAAAATTTTAGTCGCAGTATCCTTTTTCATTGCATCTGCTTTTATTGTAGCAAGATCCCTGCGAATTTCCAGAGTGCCACGTACCCCGCCACATAGATAAAACTTATTCTGCTGAGAAATATACTTGTGATTTTGATACTCAGAAGCCCTGATTAAGTCATAAATCTGCGAAAACCCAACAGACGACAAAAGCAATAGACATAGTATAGATATTATCTTCATAAGCTTAGTTTTAAAATTGTTGGTTGAAAAGGAGGAGTTCCGTAAAAACGGAACTCCGTTATCACTAACCGGCTGTTAAATGATTAGCTATTTGTTTTTACTTAATGGCTTACTATCTTCAACGTCTTCATCTGTATTATTGTTACCAGGCTTTGCTTTGACTAACATTTCTGCACTTTCTGCCAGGCGTATAAATTCTGAACGATAACCTTCATCATCATTTCCTTTTGCTTTACGAGCCATGTTGATCACATCCAGGAAAGAGGCGTTGGACTTAAATTCTGAATTACGTAGCAACATTCCAAACTGTGCTACAGCAGCAGCAAAGCGAAAATTATCAGATGTCTTTGCAATCGAGATTTGTTTGTCCTGCACAGGATGTTCGATCAATTTGCTTACCTCACCATCAGGAGCTTTGTAACGAAATTTAACGGTAAGCATTTCACCATTGCTGGATGATTTGCTGAGTGGTTCAATATTTTTCTGATACTTAAGTTTATCTACATCTTTCAGGAAACTGCTTTTAACTCCTACCGGAATAATTTCATACAAAGCAGTTACGGTATGCCCACTGCCTAACTCACCAGCATCTTTTTTATCGTCATTAAAATCTTCTTTGGCCAGCATCCTGTTTTCATAACCTATCAGGCGATAGCCTTGTACTTTAGCAGGATTAAATTCAACCTGTAGTTTTACATCCTTGGCAATGGTAAACAGTGTACCGCCAAATTCATTCACCAATACTTTTTTTGCTTCGCTGATGCCATCTATGTAAGCATGATTACCGTTTCCTTTATCAGCTAATTTTTGCATTTTAGCATCCTGGTAATTACCCATGCCATAACCTAATACTGTTAAGAACACACCACTTTTTCTTTCTTCTTCTATCAAACGTACCATATCATCATCACTGCTTGCACCAACATTAAAATCACCATCGGTGCAAAGGATAACCCGGTTATTACCACCTTTTGCAAAATTTTCTTTAGCTGTTTTATAAGCCAATTTAATGCCTGCGCCACCGGCAGTAGATCCTCCGGCTTCTAATTTATCGATCGCATCTTTTATTTTTGTTTTTTCTGAACCGCTTGTTGGAGCTAATACCAATCCTGCAGCACCAGCATACACTACGATAGATATTTTATCCTGTTCTCTTATTTGATCTACCAGCATTTTCATAGATGCTTTTACCAATCCCAATCTTTCTGGCCCTTGCATAGAACCCGACACATCAATTAAAAAAGTAAGGTTAGAAGCAGGCAGATTTTCTGTAGGTATTTTTTTACCCTGCAAGCCAATCAACACCAGCTTATGATCTTTATTCCATGGCGCATCAGAAATTTCAGTGTTGATAGAGAATGGTTCTTCCTTTGTTGGCTGCGGATATTCGTATTTAAAATAATTGACCATTTCTTCAATCCGCACTGCACCGGCAGGTGGCAATTGCCCCTGGTTTAAAAAGCGACGTACATTACTATAAGAAGCAGCATCCACATCAATAGAAAAAGTTGAAAGTGGATTATCCGTTGCTTTTAGAAAAATATTTTCGGTGATGTTCTCATAACCTTCCCGGTTAAAATCTTCACGGGGTTGATCGAAACCAGAAAAACCGTCGATTGGTTGTGAATGATAAGTAGA
>LNFJ01000104.1 GCA_001464625.1 Bacteroidia bacterium Ga0077558
GATGTATTAACCTTTGAAACATTTCCATTAGAAGAAGATCTTACGCTGGCTGGTCCTGTTATCGCCAATTTAAAAGTTAGCATTTCAGGAACCGATGCGGACTTTGTTGTAAAAGTGATTGATGTATTTCCGGATGATTTTAAATATCCGGGAACAGTTCAAGCGGCTGGTCGCACAACAGGCGGACAATACCCAATGGACGGTTATCAAATGCTTGTGCGGGGAGAAATTATGAGAGGTAAATTCAGAAATAGTTTTGAAACACCAGTTCCATTTAAACCCGGCACAATTGAAACGGTGAAATTTGAATTGCCGGATGTTGCACATACCTTTAAAAAAGGTCACCGGTTGATGATTCAGATACAAAGCAGTTGGTTTCCATTAGCGGACAGGAACCCGCAGCAGTTCATGAATATTTATGAAGCAGTAGAAGCAGATTTTAAAAAATATTCTTACCCATTCTCAGAAACTAATAAAGTATGCGTTTAATAATAAGCGGTTTTCTATTTTTTATTCTGAGTAATATTTCTATTGCACAGAAAAAAAACTTGTCATTAATTCCATGGCCATTAGAAGTTAAACAAACGGAAGGCAGTTTTATTCTAAAAAATAAAGCCACTGTGTATTGCGGTTTTCCGAATGAAAACAAAGAACCAATACTTCAATATTTTAAAAATGAGTTGAAGAAAAATTATAACGTTGATGTCTCTTTTGTAAAAAAAGGGCAGCCTGCGGATATTATTTTTAATATGCAACGCATGCCAACCGGAGGAAAACCAGCATACAAGCTTGAAGTAAATAACACCGGAATTACAATCAGCAGCAATTTTACAGAGCCAGCTTTTCATGCCATACAAACTCTCTTTCAATTGTTGCCTACCAATCCAACAACGAAAAAAGAAATACCATTTGTTGAAATTTTCGACAATGCCCGATTCGAATACCGAGGCATGCACCTCGATGTCAGCCGTCACTTCTCTCCTATATCGTACGTAAAAAAATATATTGATTATCTCGCCTACCATAAGCTTAATACATTTCACTGGCATTTGACGGATGACCAGGGCTGGCGTATTGAAATAAAAAAATATCCAAAGCTTACTTCAATCGGCAGTAAAAGGAATGGAACCATCATTGGCCGTTATCCCGGCACTGGTAGTGATAATAAACGCTACGGTGGCTTTTATAAACAAGAAGAAATAAAAGAAGTGGTACAGTATGCGAAAGAAAGATTCATAGAAGTGATTCCGGAAATTGAAATGCCCGGTCATGGCAGTGCTGCTATTTCTGCTTATCCCTGGCTTAGTTGCTTTCCAGAAAAACCAACGGAGATACCAGTGAAAATGATTTCTAAAGAGAGTACCCTTCGACAAGCTCAGGGTCAAATCAAATTAGTGCAGGAAACATGGGGAGTATTTGATGATGTGTTTTGCGCCGGCAACGAAGAAACCTTTACTTTCCTGCAAAATGTAATTGATGAAGTAATTGAACTTTTTCCTTCCAATTATTTTCATATTGGTGCGGATGAATGTCCAAAAACACATTGGAAGATTTGCCCAAAATGCCAGCAGAGAATTAAAGAAAATAATTTAAAAGATGAACATGAATTGCAAAGTTGGTTTGTACAGCGAATAGAAAAATACCTGAACAGCAAAAGAAAAACATTAATTGGCTGGGATGAAATACTGGAAGGAGGTCTTGCACCCAATGCTGTAGTAATGAGCTGGCGTGGAGAAGAAGGTGGTATTGCTGCTGCCAAACAAAAACATAAGGTGATTATGACACCGGGTAATCCTGTTTACTTCGACTTTGCGCAAAGCCAGAATGAAGATTCCGTTACCATTGGGGGGTTTAACCCAATAGAAAAAGTATATGCATACGACCCAATACCTAAAGAGTTAACAGAAGAAGAAGGAAAGTACATTCTCGGTGCACAAGCTAATGTGTGGACTGAATACATGAATAACTCAAAGAAGGTTGAGTATATGATTTTTCCCCGCATGGCAGCGTTAAGTGAAGTGCTTTGGAGTACAAAAGAGAATAAGAATTGGGAAAGTTTTGAGAAGCGTTTGCAGGAGCAGTTTAAGAGATACCAACGATGGAAAGTAAATTATAGTAAGGCATATTATGATTTAAAGGCAACTATTTTACCTGGAGATGATTCAAATCCTATTCGCTGGAAAGTGGAAACAAAACAACCAGGAACCGAAATAAAATATATTTCGCATTATGCAGGCAGGCCATATGAATTAACTTTCGCAGAAGGTACCACTTATAGCTCTCCGATCGAAATAAAATCTACCATGTTAATAGCAGCTATTGGTCAGCTAAATGGCAAACCAATTAGTAATCCTATATATCAAAACTTCCATTTCAACAAAGCCACCGGCAAAAAAATTACTATAGCCAATCAACCATCCAAAAGCTATCCCGGAGATGGAGCTTTTACTATAGTAAACGGTGTGCAGAATGAAAAAGGAACTGCCAAATCAAAAGAGTTTTTAGGATTTAGTGGCGATGATTGTATCGCAATCATTGATATGGGAAAAGAAGAAAACATTTCCTTCGTAAAAGTGCATTACCTGCACCAGGCGGGTAGCTGGATTTATAATCCATCTTCAGTAATCATTCTTACATCCGCAGATGGTGTTGATTTTTCTCCTGTTGCTTTATCAAACCCAACCATTGCAAACAACGAAGCAATCTGCGAATTTTTAAAACCGGCAAAAGCAAGGTTTGTAAAAATTCAGGTAGCCAATTTTGGTATAATACCGGCTGGAAACCCGGGAGAAGGGAACAAAGCCTGGCTTTTTGTTGATGAGATTGAAATCAATTAACTGGCACAAACCTGCAAAAAGCCGCATAAACCTTCAAAAAAAAAATTATATTTGTAACTCAATTATGCACCATGGCCAAAAAAGCTGCTTCAGGTAATTTCGCCGATAGTTTTGAAAAGATTCCTGTTCAAATTTTTCCTGATCAAAAAGAAGGCTCTGTTTCTGTAGCCCGCCAAATCGCCGATTTCATCCGTGATAAACAAAAGAAAAAAGAAAAATGTGTGCTGGGACTGGCCACCGGCTCCACTCCTAAATCGCTTTATGGAGAATTGGTGCGGATGCATAAAGAAGAAAAATTAAGCTTCAAAAATGTAATCAGTTTCAATCTCGATGAATATTACCCGATCGATAATGTGGCATTGCAGAGTTACAACCGGTTTATGAAAAACCAATTATTTGATCATGTTGACATCAATCCAAAAAATATTCATATCCCGAATGGCGAAATAAATAAAGAAGATATAAAAGAACATTGCCGCCAGTATGAAAAAATGATTAAAGATGCAGGCGGAATTGATCTGCAAATTTTAGGTATTGGTAATAACGGACATATAGGTTTTAATGAACCTGGCTCTGGTATTTATTCCAAAACAAGACTGATCACTTTGGATAATTCAACCCGTATTGCTAATTCGTACGAGTTTGCCAATATTTCGCAAGTGCCACGCCTTGCCATAACGATGGGCATCAACACCATCCTTCAATCAAAAAAAATAATATTAATGGCCTGGGGCAGCAGCAAAGCCCCGGTTATAAAAAAAGCGGTGGAAGATGATGATACAGAACATATCCCTGCTTCGTTATTGCAGAATCATGATGATGTAACATTTGTAGTGGATGAATCTGCTGCTGCTGAATTAACCCGTAATAAATCGCCATGGCTTACGGGTGATTGTGAATGGTCGAAAAAAATGATCAAAAAAGCTGTAGTGAACATGGCATTGAAGTTGAAGAAACCAGTTTTAAGTTTAACCAACAGCGATTATAATGAATATGGTTTAAGTGATTTACTGGTAGAAAAAGGCGAAGCGTATGAAATAAACTTACAGGTTTATTATATGCTTAGGGATTCCATTACCGGCTGGCCGGGAGGAAAACCCAATGCAAATATTCCTGCTCATCCGGAACGTTCATCCCCCTATCCTAAAAAAGTGATCATCTTCTCCCCTCACCCGGACGATGATATTATCAGTATGGGTGGAACATTTCAACGTTTGCATGATCAGGGGCATGATGTGCATGTTGGCTATCAAACAAGCGGCAACATTGCAGTGACTGATGAATTTGTGACCCGTTATCTTGATTTTGCAGTAGGCTTCGAAGAAATAGCCGGCATTAATACCAGTAAGTCCGGAAAAATATTAGCAGACGCAAGAAAATTTTTAGCAAGAAAAAAATCAAACCAGGTTGATACTCCTACTATTCGCTCCATCAAAGGATTGATTCGTAGAGGTGAGGCAAAAGCAACCTGTCGTTATGTTGGAATTCCGGATGAGAATATCCATTTTCAAAATCTTCCTTTCTATGAAACAGGAACGATCGAGAAAAAACCAATGAGTGAAAAAGATATTAAAATAACGATCGAACTATTGCGTAAAATACAACCACAACAAGTTTATTGCGCCGGCGATTTTGCTGATCCGCATGGCACACATATCGTTTGTTTTAATGTTGTAGTAGAAGCATTGAAAAGAATTAAAAATGATGGCGACGAATGGATCAGCGATTGCTGGCTTTGGTTATACAAAGGCGCCTGGCAGGAGTGGAATATTGAAGAAATAGAAATGGCAATACCCATGAGCCCCGACCAGGTATTAAAAAAACGTTTCGGCATTTTCATTCATCAATCGCAAAAAGATATGGTGCCCTTCCAGGGAAGCGACTCCAGAGAATTCTGGCAACGGGCAGAAGAAAGAAATGCAGATACTGCCAACTTGTATGCAGACCTCGGTTTAACACATTATGCTGCGATGGAAGCTTTTGTAAGATGGCATTATTAGAGTTTCGTTTTTCTCCTTACATTTATAGAACAAAAAAAGAAAACACTATGGCTTTATTAAAATCGAGCAATCCTGCGCTTCAGGAAAAATCATACCAGGGAACTATTTTAGAAGGAATAGCGACCGGCGAAGAAATGACGCTTAAAGGCACCATGAATAAGTTTGGAGTGCTGATGATGTTAATGATTGGCTCTACCTTATTAGCATGGAACCAATTTTATAAAGGCAGCGACCCTATGCCATTAATGATGATCGGTGTTTTTGGTGGTTTAGCAGTAGCACTTGTCATGATGTTTAAAATGAAATGGGCTACATTTTTGGCACCGATCTATGCAATACTAGAAGGTCTGTTTGTCGGTTCTGTTTCTGCTATGTATAACTATACATATCCTGGACTTCCTGTACAGGCTGTAGCATTAACGTTATTAGTTACACTTATAATGTTCCTTATTTACAGGTATCGCATTATTAAAGTTACCAGCAAACTCAGAACTGTGGTAGTGGTAGCTACTGCTGCCATAGGAGTATTTTATTTTATCCAATGGCTTACCTACTCTATTGGAGGATCAGCCATTGCTACTTCACTTACCAGCGAATCAACTCCTCTTAGTATTGGGTTTTCAATATTGGTAGTAGGCTTGGCGGCTTTCAATCTTTTGCTAAACTTTGATACAGTTGAGAAAGGTGTAGAAATGAGAGCTCCTAAATATATGGAGTGGTACAGTGCTTTTGGGCTATTGGTAACTATTGTATGGCTGTATTTAGAATTACTGCGTTTACTTTCAAAGCTTAAAGACTAATCAAATCGTATAAAAAGAAAAAGCCCTCCGAAATTTCGGGGGGCTTTTTTGTGACCGCGTTAGGATTCAAACCTAAAACCTTCTGATCCGTAGTCAGATGCTCTATTCAATTGAGCTACGCAGCCTTTCC